>NZ_JBYIQP010000107.1:0-17515 GCF_057707665.1 Actinacidiphila sp. bgisy167
CCCCCCCCCCCCCCCCCCCCCCCCCCCCCCCCCCGCCCCCCCCACCCCCCCCCCCCCCCCCCCCCCCCCCCCCCCCCCCCCCCCCCCCCCCCCCCCCCCCCCCCCCCCCGCCCGGTGGCGGTCGGTGGGTCGGCGGTGGGCGCCGCCGGCAGCGCGAGCGCGGCGCCGGCGGCCGGCGCGGAGGTCTCCACCGGCGTGGGCGGCTGGGGCGGCTGCGGGACGGGGACGGCCGAGGCCGCCGGGGACGGCGCCTGCGGTACGGCGGCGGGCGCCGTCCCGCGCACCGGCTCGGCCGGCACCGGCATGACGGTCGTCTCCGACTCGCGCCGGGGCTCCTTGGCCGGCGTCTTCGCCGCGCCCGTGCCGACGGGCACCTCCATCACGTACGCGCTGCCCTGCCCGGGCACCTCATGGGTCTGGAGCACACCGCCGTGCTTCTCGACGATGCCGCGCGCGACCGGCACGTGCACCGGGTTGTCGCCCGCGTGCGGACCGCGCACCTCGATGCGCACGGAGTCACCGCGCTGCGCCGCCGCCACGACGATGGTGGAGTCGACGCCGCCGACCACGACGGGAACGTTGCCGACCGCGTCGACACCCGCCACGTCCACGATCAGGTGGGACAGCGCCTGCGCCATCCGCTCGGCGTCCACGGTCGCCTCGATCGGCGGCGCGTGCACCGCGTACTGGGCCCGCCCGGGCCCGATCAGCTCGCTGGCCGCCTCGACGCCCGCCGCCACGATCTTGTCCATCGAGGTCGTCTCGCGCCGCAGCTTCTCCTCGCCCCGGTCGAGCCGCTGGAAGGACAGGACGCTGTCGATGAGCGTGGTGATCCGCGCGTAGCCCGCGGTGAGGTGGTGCAGGATCTGGTTGGCCTCCGGCCACAGCTGCCCGGCCGGGTCGTTGGCCAGCCCGGCGAGCTCGGCCCGCAGTTCGTCCAACGGCCCGCGCAGGGCGTCGCCGAGCAGCGACTGCAGTTGCGCGTTGCGCGCGGCGAGCGCGTCGAAGCGCGTGCGGTCGGTGAAGGTCATCACCGCGCCGACCAGCTGGTCGCCCTCCCGCACCGGCGCCGTGATCAGGTCGACCGAGACCGAGCGCCCGTCCTTGCGCCAGAGCACCTGGCCGCGGACCCGGTGCTTCAGCCCGGAGCGCAGCGTCTGGGAGAGCGGCGTCTCCTCGGCCGGGAGCGGGCTGCCGTCCGGCCGGGAGTGGTGCACCAGCGGGTGCAGTTCCTGCCCGCCGAGGTCGGTGGCCCGGAAGCCCAGGATCTGCGCGGCCGAGGGGTTGACCAAGACGATCTTGCCATCGGTGTCGACGCCGATCACGCCCTCGCTGGCGGCGCGCAGGATCATCTCGGTCTGGCGCTGCTGGCGGGCGAGTTCGGCCTCGGTGTCCAGCGTCCCGGTGAGGTCCCGGACGACCAGCATCAGCAACTCGTCGCCGGTGTAGCTGTAGGTCTCGGCGAAGGGCGTGCGGGCGTCGTCGAGGTTCGCGCTCGTGACCTCGACCGGGATCTCACTGCCGTCGGTCCGCCGGGCGACCATCCGGGTCGGCTTGGTGCGGCCCGCGTCGTCGTCGGGGCGGCGCATCGAACCGGG
The DNA here is from genome assembly GCF_057707665.1 of Actinacidiphila sp. bgisy167. Lineage (NCBI taxonomy): Bacteria > Bacillati > Actinomycetota > Actinomycetes > Kitasatosporales > Streptomycetaceae > Actinacidiphila > Actinacidiphila sp. bgisy167. The sequence continues at coordinate 1,599 of NZ_JBYIQP010000107.1, forward strand.
GATGCGGCGCGCGTCGAACGTCGGCAGGAGGTCGAGCAGGCCGCGTCCCACGAGGGCGGTGCCGGGCGACTCGAAGGTCTCCAGGGCGATGGAATTGGCGTTGACGACCGTCCCGTTGGCGTTCACCAGAAGCAGGGCGTCGGGGAGCGCGTCGAGTATTGCCGCGAGGCGAGCAGCGCCTCGGGATGGCCTGCTGCTCACGAGACGCGTCCTCCCTGAAAACCGCACTTGCCGCCGCGCCACCACCCGCGAAGGGGGCATCCACCGGTGGTGGCCCATCTTGCCGCCGACCGGGGGGCATGTCACTAGAGCGAGTGTACGGGCAGCGGTTGGCCGTGAGGCTCCGGATACCCATGTCCCGTACGCGTGAGTAGTGTTCGTGGCCGAGCCGTGCGGATGTGGTGTCGGTCACCCCTTCGGTCACACGCCCCGGCCGGCGGGCCCGTCGTGCGCCGGGGGCACCGGGAGCACCGGGGCCATCCGCCGCCAGCGGGCCGTCTCGCAGCCGTTGCTGCGGTCGTAGCGGGCGTCCACGGGCCGGCCTCGCCAGTTCCCGTGGACCGTCGCCCGCTGCGGGCCGCTGTAGATCATCGTGCACATCGTGCCCTCGGGCGAGGGCCCCACCGGACCGTCCAGCCGCTCCAGGCGGGCGCACGCCTCCGACGCGTCGGGGTGGGTCCCGCCGACGGGGGCGCAGCGCAGGTCGTACTCCGACACGTGGCCCGCCCCGTCGTCCACGACCACCCGCAGCACGTCGGGCGGCCCCCCGGGGCCGGAAGGGCAGGCCAGGGCCGGCACGGCCACCGTCAGCGGCAGGCCGAGCGCGAGCGCGGCGGTCATGGGCACACGAGCCAATCGCATGCTCCGTCCCTACCTGACCGCCGCCACCCGCGCCCGCCAACCCACCCGATCGTGGGCGCGCCGCCCCGGCGTCCGCCGCAACGCCTTTGCCCTGGCCGCACACGGCCTAGTAATCTGGTCAGCGATTGGTCCCAGCCCACCGGGCTGTGCCATCATCTGCACACACCCGCTCACGCGGGCACACCAGGAGGCGTCGCCTAGTCCGGTCTATGGCGCCGCACTGCTAATGCGGTTTGGGCTTTACCGTCCATCGAGGGTTCAAATCCCTCCGCCTCCGCTCCACAGAAGCCCCGGCCCCCGGCCGGGGCTTCTGCCGTTCCCGGGACCCCTGCTGAGCCACCCTTCCAGCATTTCCGCAGGTCAGAGGGGGTGCGGCTAATGGATTTCACGTCACGGCGCGGGTCATGTAATGTTGTTCCCGCAAAGCCGACCGGCAAGAAAAAAGCCGGGAAGCCAAGCACTCGTAGCTCAACGGATAGAGCATCTGACTACGGATCAGAAGGTTGCAGGTTCGAATCCTGCCGAGTGCACAGCAGACCAGAGGCCCCGGAGTGATCCGGGGCCTCTGGCGTTGGGTACCCCGGGGTGGCACGTCGCTCACTTCCCGGTCCCCGGGACCAGGGGTGTGGCGAGGGCGGGTGCGGCTCCGGGGCTGGTGGTGTTCGGCGGGCCCGCGGAGGTGGTCGGCCCATCGGGCGGGGCAGGCCAGGCACGCTGCCGCGCACGTCGGCCCGGCCGCTGCCATGGAGATCGAGGCTGATACTCCAGCCGTAGTTCGTGATCTTCATGTCTGGTTCGCGGCTTGTCGGCGGTAATGGCTGGCCTTGGCTCGGGCCTGATGTCGGCGTCGCCAGGCGGACCAGCTGAGCCGGTGGGGCGCATCGCGCACGGGTTGGACGACGAGCGTCGTGAACAGTCGCTGGATCTCGTTGCAGGTGAGCGGGATGAGCCCATTCGGGGCGGGATGGCAGGCGTGTTCGTCGGCGCGGATGACGGCGAGCATGGCCACGGTCACCCAGCGGGACCACGAGGTGAAGCGGCGGACCTGGTGCTCGTCCAGTCCGGCCAGGCCCTTTCCGGCCTGGAAGGTCTCCTCCACCCGCCATCTTGATCCGGCAACCCGCACCAGCGCAGCCAGGGGCACCGGGGCGGGCGACCAGCGGCGGTAGTAGGCGAGTTCACCGGTGGTGCGGTTGCGGCGGATCAGCAGCCGGTGGCTGCCGGGTCGGGGTTCGGCCAGGTCGATGACGGCCCAGTCGTAGAAGCGGTGCCCTTTGGCGGCCCCCGCCGACAAGCTCTGCCAGGCTCGCTTCGGCACTTTCGCTGCCAGGGCGTCCGCGCGGAACCTCCCCGCCCCGGTGTGACTTCAGCCGAGCAGGCGACGGCGAGCACGTAGCCGACCCCGCGCTCTTCCAGTGTGGACCGCAGTTTCGGGTTGCCGCCGTAGACCTAATACTGCAACCGCATGTGGCGTGACGGAGTGCCGTGTTGGTCGTTGGGCTGACTGTGTGATGAATCGCTGACGGTCGCGCAGATCGAGGACTGGTCCGAGGGGATAGCCGGTCTTCACGCCCGGTTTGCGGGCCGTTTTGGCAGGTCGGAGCCGCGTGAGAGGTGTGGCGTCTGCCTGTTCGCCTTGGGGGAAGTGAATATGCCTTTGGCAATTCCGGTGAGCGGCGTAGGTGCAGTGGACCCGGTGTGGACCACAGCCCCCGTGAGTCGTTCGGTGCCAGCACGCTTGACCCGCTCCTGGTGTGCTGTGGCCGAGGTGGGGTGCCCGAGCGGCCGAAGGGAACGGTCTTGAAAACGGTCGTGGCAGGCGACGCCAACCCTCAGGGCTGACGGCAACGACGGCACACAGGGGCTATTGATCACGACGCTCGGCGATCAGCCGGGCGGGCGGCGGAGCCCTCGCCCAACAGCCCGCCTGAGCCTGCGGATCAGAAGGTTGCAGGTTCGAATCCTGGCGAGTGCACAGCAGATCAGAGGCCCCCGGGATCACCCGGGGGCCTCTGTCGTTGGGTACCCCGGGGCGGCGCGCCGCACAGTGGCCGTCCTCGGGGCCAGGGGTGCGGCGAGGGCGGGTTGCGGCGCTGGGGCTGGTGGTGTTCGGCGGGCCCGCGGAGGTGGTCGGCCCATCGGGCGGGGCAGGCCGGGCCCGCTGCGCCGCACGTCGGCCCGGCCGCTGCCGTGGAGATCGCGGCGGCTAGGGTGTGCGCTGTCAGGACCGGGTTACAACAAGGAGGGGTGTCAGGATGGCGGACATCGAGGCGGCCAAGAAGGCGTTCGCGCGGTTTGACGCCGACGGGGACGGACTCATCACGGCGAGCGAGTACGCGAGCGCGATGGCGCAGCTCGGGGACTTCAACGTGACCGCCAGCATGGCGCAGAGCCTCATCGCGGCCGTGGACGGCAACGGCGACGGCAAGATCTCGTGGGACGAGTTCTGGACTGCCCAGCAGTCCTGACGACGGGCTCCAAGCCCTCGTCCGCGCAGCGGAGCCGCAGGGCGCGTGGGGGACGTCGTCGGCTGCCCGCGGACTGCCGCGGGCAGCGGAGGGTGACGCGGGCCGCGGGCCGCGGGGCGCCGTGACGGCGGACGGGCGGCCGGTGCGCGGGCGTTGCCCGGCGCCCGGCCCCCGTGGTGGGTCGGGCGCCTCGCGCGGCGGCGTCGCGCTGGCGCCCGCGGCTGTCTACGGTCGGTCGCCCCGGGCGGACGCTCAGGGGCCGGTGAGCTCGAGCACCGCGGCCAGCCGGCGCCATTCCTCGCGCGGCAGTCCGGACCGGTCCTCACCCGAGGGCAGTACCTGGACGGCGACGTGGTCGGCGCCCGCGTCGAGGTAGGCGTCGATCCGCTGCCGCACCCGCTCCTCGTCGCCCCAGCCGAAGAGCGCGTCGACCAAGCGGTCGCTGCCCCCGCCGGCGAGGTCGTCCTCGCCGAAGCCCAGACGCAGCCAGTTGTCGGTGTAGTTCGACAACTGCAGGTAGAACGACAGCATCTCCCGGGCGGTCTCGCGGGCCCGGTCCGGATCGCGCTCCAGCACGACCGTGAACTCCGGGGCCAGCAGGGGTCCCTCGCCCAGCGTGGCGCGTGCCTGTGCGGTGTGCTCGACGGTGACCAGATACGGATGCGCGCCCGCGGAGCGGTCCCGCGAGAGTTCCAGCATCTTCGGGCCGAGCGCGGCCAGCACCCGGTTCCCGGCCGGCGACCCGGCGGCGTCCAGCGCGTCGAGGTAGTGGGTCATCGCGGTGTAGGGGCGCTGGTACTGCTCGATGAAACGCGCGTGGCTGACGCCCAGGCCCAGGAGGAAGCGCCCGGGGTGGGCGGCCTCGAGCGCGGCCTGGCGGGCGGCGGTGTCCTCGGGCCCGTACTGCCAGATGTTGAGGATGCCGGTGGCGACGCTGATCGAGGAGGTGGCCGCGATCAGCGGGGCCGCGTGCTCGACGCCGCTGCTGCCGCCGATCCACAGTGCCCCGTACCCGAGCTCCTCCAGTTCGGCCGCGGTCTCGGCGAGTTCGGCCGCATGCGCGGGGTCAGGGTCCTGCAGCCCGGCGTTCCACAGGCCGTAGCGTCCGATCGCTGGCGTCTGGCTGTCGCTCATGGGTGTTCTCCCGTCACGAAGTATGGTGGAAATACGACTGGTTCGGTCCTGTGCCAAAGCCCCATCCTTGGCACCCGCATTCCCCGCGCGGTGGCGCGTCAGCGGTGTCCGCCGCGACGCGGCGGGCGGTGCGAAGAGCGACTGCCCGGCGGCCGCCGCTCCCTCCTCGCGCGGTACGGCTACTCCTTCGGGGCCAGTCGCGCCGGGAAGCCGCCCGTGGCGATCGGGCCCCAGCGCTCGGGGGTCACCCGCACCAGGGACTTGCCCTGCCTGAGCATGGCGGCGCGGTACTCGTCCCAGTCCGGGTGCTCGCCCGCGATGTTGCGGTAGTACTCCACCAGCGGCTCGACCGCGTCGGGGGAGTCGATGACCTCGGCGGTGCCGTCGATCTGCACCCAGGGGCCGTCCCACTCGTCGGACAGGACGATCAGCGAGGCCCTCGGATCACGGCGGGCGTTGCGGACCTTGGCCCGCTCGGGGTAGGTCGAGACGACCAGGCGCCCCGCGTCGTCGACCCCGCAGGTGACGGGGGAGCCCTGGGGGCGGCCGTCGGCGCGGGTGGTCAGCAGCAGGGCGCGGTGGCGCGGTCGTACGAATTCCAGCAGCTGGTCGAGGTGGACGCTGGTGTTGGTCGCGATGTTGGCAGCCATGGACGGCAGCCTATGCGCCCCGCGGCTACCCGGTGGGGAGGGCCTCCCCCTGGGCGGCCTGGATGTCGAGGGTGATCCTCAGGGTCGTCCCCATGGTGGCGATGCCGGCCCGGACGACCTGGTTCCAGTTCATCGCGAACTCTTCGCGGCGCAGTTCGGCCGTCGCGCGGAAGGCGGCGCGCACGCCGCCCCAGGGGTCCGGCCCGGTGCCCAGGTAGGCCAGGTCCAGGTCGACGGGACGGGTGACGCCGCGCATCGTCAGTTCCCCGTGCACGGTCCACCGGTCGCCGGCGGCCTGCTCCAGTGCGGTGCTGCGGTAGGTGACGGTCGGGTGCTCCGCGACGTCGAGGAAGTCGGCGGAGCGCAGGTGCTCGTCGCGGGTGCCGTTGCCCGTGTCGATCGAGGCGGCGTCGATCACCGCCTCGACGGACGAGGCCAGGGGCTGCCGCGCGACGTCGATCCGGCCGGCGAAGCTCGTGAAGCGGCCGTGCACGCTGGACAGGCCCAGGTGCTGGGCGACCGCGCCGACCTCGGAGTGCGCCGGGTCGATCGTCCACGGCCCGGGCGGCGGCAGTTCGAGGCCGCCCGCGCGGGCCAGCAGCAGGGTGCCCAGGTCCGCCGAACCGGAGGCGGTCACCAGCGCCGTCGCGGCGGCCGGGCGGTATCCCACGGCGGTCACGATCACGGTGTACGCCCCGGGGGCAGCGTCGCGGTGCGCACGGCGCCCTCGGTGTCCGCGGGCTCCCGCGCGATCTGCTGCCCGGTCATGTCGGTGACGGTGACCACGGCGTGCGGCACCGCCCAGCCGTCCTTCGTCCGGATCCGCCCGCGCAGCCCTGCTCCTGCCGTCGTGTCCATGTCCCTCGCTGTCCCTCGCTCGCCTGCGGTGCGTTCGCGTTCGCGCCGACCCCGGTAGGCCGGTCGGTCGGTCCGGTCCGGACGGCCCCGGCCGTCCCCAGCCCCGGCGTCCGGAGCGGATCCGCCTTCTCCCGGCTGCCGGCCCCCGCCTCCTCGGGGCGCGGGGACCGGCCGCCGGCTCACCCCTCGGGGTGGTGCAGCTCGACGTCGAAGCCGCTCTCGTGGCCGGCCGCGGCGCCGTTGCCGACGGTCACCTGGGTGGCCACCGGCGGATAGCCGCTGGCGACCAGCGAGTACTCGCCGGCGTCGAGGTCGCCGAAGGCGTACGCCCCGTCGGCACCCGTGGTGGCGGTCGCCACCACGTTCCCGGCGGCGTCGATCAGGGTGACTCGGGCCTCCGTCAGCGGCGTCCGCGCCATCCCGCCGAGCACGGTGCCGTGCAGCCGCGCTCCCGGGCGGAGCGGGACCTCGACGTGGGTGGGGCCGTTGCCCGCGACCTCGACCGGCAGCGCGGCAGGCCGGTAGCCGTTGGCGTTGACGGCCAGGGTGAAGTCGCCGGCCGGCAGGTCCGCGAAGCCGAAGGCGCCGTCGGCGCCGGTGCCGGCGGTGGCCAGGACCTCACCGCGGACGTCGGTCACCACGACCATGGCCTCCGCGACGGGGATGCCGGTGGCCTCGGCGACCACCGTGCCGGTGAGGCCGCTGGTGCCGGCCAGGACGACGTCGTACGGGACGGGCTCCGCGCCGACCACCACGGTGGACGCCTGCGGCTGGTGCCCGTCGGCGGCGGCGATGAGCACGTACGAGCCGGCGCCGGGCGCGGGCAGCTCGTAGCCGCCGTCCGCGCCGGTGGAGGCGCGGCCGAGCTGCCGGCCGGTGAGGGATATCAGGGTGAGCGTGGCCCGCTCGACGCCCGCGCCGTCCACGTCGCGCACCTGACCGCGGAGCGCGGGGCCCGCGGCGGGCAGGGGAACCGCCTGCGCGGCGGTGGCGACCGCCTCGGCGGTCGTGGCGGTCTCGGCGGCGGTTTCGTCCGCGGGGCCCGCCTGGGCCGGTATGACCGCCTGCTGCGGGGGCTGCGAGGCGTTGCCGGGGACACCGGCCGCCTGCTGCAGGCCGCTCGCGGTCCTCAGCGGCACTTCCTTGATGAAGAGCACCAGCAGCAGCGCGACGAACGCCACCGGGGCGGCGGCCAGGAAGACGTCGCCGGCGCCGTGGCCGTATGCCTGCTCCACGACGTGCCGGATCGGCGCGGGCAGAGTGCCCAGGTCCGGGATGGAGCCGTCGGACTCACCGGTGGACGTCAGGCCCAGGACGGTCAGACCGTCGCTGACGTAGTGCGTCACGCGGTTGCCGAGCACCGCGCCGAGCGCGGAGACGCCGATCGCGCCACCGAGGGTGCGGAAGAAGGTGACGACGGAGCTGGCGGCGCCGAGGTCGGCGGCGCCGACCTGGTTCTGCACCGCGAGCACCAGGTTCTGCAGCGTCATGCCGACGCCGAGGCCCAGCAGCGCCATGTAGATCGCCAGGTGCCAGTACGGGGTGTCGGAGCGCATCGAGCCCAGCGTGGCGAGGCCGCCGGTGAGCAGCACGCCGCCGGAGACCAGGAACGCCTTCCAGCGGCCGGTGCGGGTGATGACCTGGCCGGAGACGGTGGAGGCGAGGAACAGCCCGCCGATCATCGGGATGGTCATGACGCCGGACGACGTCGGCGTCTCGCCGCGCGCCAGCTGGAAGTACTGGCTGAGGAAGACCGTGCCGGCGAACATCCCGGTGCCGACGAACATCGAGGCGGCCGAGGTCAGGCTGATGGTCTTGTTGCGGAACAGCCGCAGCGGCATGATCGGCTCGCTCGCCCGGGACTCGACCAGGACGAAGAGCAGGACGAGCAGCAGCGCGCCCGCGGTCATGACGTAGGTCTGCCAGGAGAGCCAGGCGTACTTGTCGCCGGCGAAGGTGACCCAGACCAGCAGCAGGCTGACGGCGGCGGTGACGAAGAAGGCACCCGCCCAGTCGACCTTGACCTGGCGCTTGACGACCGGCAGGTGCAGGGTCTTCTGCAGCACGATCAGGGCGATGATCGCGAAGGGCACGCCGACGTAGAAGCACCAGCGCCAGCCGAGCCAGTCGGTGTCGACGATGACGCCGCCGAGCAGGGGGCCGCCGACGGTGCCGAGGGCGAAGGCCGCGCCGAGGTAGCCGCTGTAGCGGCCCCGCTCGCGCGGGGAGATCATCGCGGCCATGATGACCTGGGTCAGCGCGCTGAGACCGCCGGCGCCGACGCCCTGGACGATGCGGCAGACGATGAGCATCCCGGCGTTCTGCGACAGGCCGGCGACCAGCGAGCCCACCACGTAGATCACCAGAGCCAGCTGGACCAGCAGCTTCTTGCTGAACAGGTCGGAGAGCTTGCCCCACACCGGGGTCGTGGCGGTGGTGGTGAGCAGGGCGGCGGTCACGACCCAGGTGTAGGCGCTCTGCCCGCCGTGCAGATCGGTGATGATCCTCGGCAGGGCGTTGGAGACGATCGTGGACGACAGGATCGCCACGAACAGGCCGAGGATCAGCCCGGTGAGGGCCTCCATGATCTGCCGGTGCGACATGGGGGCCGCGTGTCCTGTGTGGGCATCGCTCCCCCGCACACCGGTGGGTGGTGCGGTTGTTGCCATGGTCGTCCTCTTCATGTCGTGGAAGGTGTACGGGGGCCGCAGTCGGCGGCGAAGTCGCTGCGCAGCCGGTCCATCAGCCGGGAGAACTCGGCGACGTCCTCGTCCGGCCAGTCCCTCAGCCGGTGGGCCAGCGCCTCGGCGACCCGTACCTGTGCGGCGCGCAGCATGTCCGCGCCGCCGGGGGTCAGGCGCAGCAGCCGCGACCGCTTGTCGTAGGGGTCGGGCAGCCGGTCGATCCAGCCGAGCTCGGCGAGGTGGGCCACATGCCTGCTGGTGACGGACATGTCGACCTCCAGCAGCTCGGCCAGCCGGCTCATCCGCAGCTCGCCGAGGCGGCTGATCACCGAGAGCACGCCGAGGGATGCCGGCGGGCACTGCGGCGGGCAGGCGCGGCTGAGTTCCCGGATGACCACCGGGATCACGCGCAGCCGGCTCGCGAGCTCCGCGAACTCCTCCTGCGTCGCCATGGCGCCTCGCTTTCCGAGCTTGTTGGTTGCCTCAAGCAACCATAAAAATGTTTGGTTGTTGCAGGCAAGTTATTAGGGTAAAAACCTGCACAAGGAACGACCCGCCTCCGGTCAAGGGAGGCGGGTCGCCGGGGAGAGTCGCAGCTCAGGCAGACGCGGCCGTCAGCAGCTCGAGCTCCGCCGCGGTGAGTTCCAGGGTCACGGAGGCCAGCAGCGCGGACAGCTGCTGCGGCGTGCGGGCGCTGGCGATCGGTGCGGCGACGGTCGGCCGGGACCGCAGCCAGGCCAGCGCGACGCTCGCCGGCTCGACGCCGTGCGCTCCGGCGACCTCGTCCAGGGCGGCCAGGACCCGCGGTCCGCGCTCGGACTCCAGGTAGACCCTCGCGCCCTCCGCCCGGGCGCTGTCCACCGCGACGCCGGGCCGGTACTTGCCGGTGAGGAAGCCCCGTGCCAGGCCGAAGTACGGCACGGAGGCGAGGCCGTGCGCCTGGACGACCTCGCGCAGCGGGCCCTCGTACTGCTCCCGCTCCACCAGGTTGTAGTGCTGCTGCAGCGCCACGTACGCCGCCAGCCCCTCGCGCTCGGCGAACTCCAGGGAGGCCGCCAGCCGCTCGGGGCTGATGTTGGAGGCCGCGACGTGGCGGACCTTGCCCTCGCGCACCAGCTCGTCCAGGGCGGTGACGATCTCCTCGACCGGGGTCTCGAGGTCGTCGAAGTGCGTGTAGTAGAGGTCGATCCGGTCGGTGCCCAGCCGGCGCAGCGACTCCTCCGCGGCGGCCTTGATCGTCGCTGCCTTCAGGCCCTTGAACGCGGGGTGCGAGCCGACCTTGGTCGCGATGACGATGTCGTCGCGGCGGCCGCGCTTGGCGAGCCAGGAACCGATCACGGTCTCGGACTCGCCCCCGGTGTGGCCGGGTACCCAGGCCGAGTACACGTCCGCGGTGTCGACGAAGTTGCCGCCGGCCTCCCTATAGGCGTCGAGCACGTCGAAGGAGGTCGCCTCGTCCGCGGTCCAGCCGAAGACATTGCCGCCGAGGCAGAGCGGGAATACGTCGAGAGTAGAGTTTCCGATGAGTGCCATGCGGTCTTGGACACGGGCCAGACGGGGGGTATTCCCTGTTTGCTCACCTTTTACGGGGCGGACCGCATCCGGGGGACGGGCTGGGGGTGACCCGCGCGACCTGACTTCGCTAGGGTCCTGCACCATGACTACCCCTGACAACAACTACGACCCGGCCGGCAGCACCCAGATGTTCCGCGCCTTCGTCGACGAGGAGCCCGCCCAGGCCCAGGCCGCGGGCGGCAACAAGACCGGCCTGATCGTCGGCGTCATCGCGGCCGTCGTCGTGATCGCCGCCGTGGTCTGGTTCGCGGTCGCCTGACCGGCGCGCCCCGTCCATCGACACCGGGCGCCGGCTGTCGCCGGTCCGCGGCGGCCGCCGCGCACCCGTCCTCGGCGGTCGGCCTCGGTGGTCCGGCTACACAGGTCCGGACCTCACGGCGGTCAGCGCGTACCGGCCCGAGGCGGGCCCGGGAAGCGGAAAGCCGACGGCCGCCGAGGCGGCGGCGAAGGCGCGCCCCGGCGGCCGGTGAACGCACCGTCAGGCCCGTGAACTGACGAACGACCAGGAAGAACCGTCCGGTCCGGCCGGGGCCGGACCCCGTGCCTACTGCTCGGCCGTCAGACCCTCGCGCAGCTGGGCCAGGGTCCGGGTCAGCAGCCGGGAGACGTGCATCTGGGAGATGCCGACCTCCTCGCCGATCTGCGACTGCGTCATGTTGGCGAAGAAGCGGAGCATGATGATTTGCCGCTCCCGCGCGGGCAGCTGGGCCAGCAGCGGCTTGAGCGACTCGCGGTACTCCACGCCCTCCAGCGCGGTGTCCTCGTAGCCCAGCCGGTCGGCCAGCGAGCCCTCGCCGCCGTCGTCCTCCGGGGGCGGGGAGTCCAGCGAGCTGGCGGTGTACGCGTTCCCGACCGCGAGGCCGTCGACCACGTCCTCCTCGGAGACGCCGAGCGCCGCCGCGAGTTCGGAGACGGTGGGCGAGCGGTCCAGCCGCTGGGCGAGCTCGTCACTGGTCTTGGTCAGCGCCAGTCGCAGCTCCTGCAGCCGTCGCGGCACCCGCACCGACCACGAGGTGTCGCGGAAGAAGCGCTTCACCTCGCCGACGATGGTCGGCATCGCGAAGGTGGGGAACTCCACGCCGCGGTTGCAGTCGAAGCGGTCGATCGCCTTGATCAGCCCGATCGTGCCGACCTGGACGATGTCCTCCATCGGCTCGTTGCGGCTGCGGAAGCGGGCCGCGGCGTAGCGCACGAGCGGCAGGTTGAGCTCGATGAGAGTGTCCCGCACATACGCGCGCTCCGGGCTGTCGTCCGGCAGCTCGGCGAGCCGCAGGAACAGCGAGCGGGAGAGCGTGCGGGTGTCGACGCTCGTGTCGATGGCCTCGATCGTGCTGTCGACGGCGGCGCTGTCGACGGCGGTGCCGACGGTGTCGATGGCCTTGCCGTCAGGAGCATCGTGCGGCGCGTCGGTGTTCAGCACCTTCGGACTGCCCACTTCTACGGACATGCCACCCCCTTGAGGTCGCGGACGGGTGTCGCGGGCGACGGTTCGTTCCTCCACTGGAATACCGGAGGCCGGACCACGACAAACGCGGTTCCCGCAGAATGTCACATGTCGGCAACGCGCTGTAGCGCCATGTCGACTTATTTCTCAGGGGGTGGGTACTCCGCAAGGGTTACGATTCGAGCTGGTTTGCGGATCGGAGTCGGGCGAAGCTGCGCGAGAGCAGTCGCGACACATGCATCTGCGAAACCCCGAGTTCCGCACTGATCTGCGATTGCGTCAGATTCCCGAAGTAGCGGAGCAGCAGGATCCGCCGCTCCCGCTCGGGCAGCTGGACCAGCAGGTGCCGCACCAGGTCCCGGTGCTCCACGCCGGTCAGGGCCGGGTCCTCGTAGCCGAGCCGGTCCAGCAGCCCGGGCGCACCGTCGCCGCCCTCCTGCGCCGCCTCCAGGGATGTGGCGTGGTAGGCCCGGCCGGCCTCGAGGCAGGCCAGCACCTCGTCCTCGGAGAGCTTCAGCCGGTCGGCGATCTCCGGCGTGGTGGGGGTGCGCCCATGGGCCACCGTCAGGTCCTCGATGGCGCCGCTGACCTGGACCCACAGCTCGTGCAGCCGGCGCGGGACGTGGACGGTGCGGACGTTGTCCCTGAAGTAACGTTTGATCTCCCCCACGACGGTCGGCATCGCGAACGTCGGGAACTGCACCCCGCGTTCCGGATCGAAGCGGTCGATGGCGTTGATCAGCCCGATCGTGCCGACCTGGACGACGTCCTCCATCGGCTCGTTGCGGCTGCGGAAGCGGGCGGCCGCGTAGCGCACCAGCGGCAGGTTGACCTCGATGAGGGCGGCCCGGACCCGGGTGTGCTCCGGGGTGCCCGGCTCCAGCCCCGACAACTGCTCGAACAGCACCTGCGTCAGTGCCCGCGCCTCCACCGCGTTGCTGTTGGTGCTTCTCTCGCGGTTGCCGCCGCCCGTCGCCGTACCGGTCCCGCTGCCGTCTGTGGAGGTCGATGGTGGCGCGGGTCGGGCCGACACGGACATGCCACTCCTCATCGGTCCACTCATCCGGCAAAAGCGGTCATAGCATCACAATTCATGTGGACTGTGTGCAAGCGAGGCGCGGCCCTCAGACAAAAAGCCCTCCGCCCGGCGGGCGAAGGGCTGTGGGGCGGCAGCGGGCCCGGAGGGCCGCCGCGAGAGATCACTCGAACACGTAGTCGGCGACCACCCAGGTGGAGAACTCGCGCCACAGTGCCACCCCAGCCTGGTGTGCGGGGTGCTCCAGGTACGCCGTGAGCGCCTCGGCGTCCGCGACCGAGGAGTTGATGGCGAAGTCGTAGGCGATCGGACGCTCCGAGATGTTCCAGCCCAGTTCCCAGGAGGCCAGCTCCGGGATCTGCTCGCCGAGACGCTCGAAGGCCTCGACGCCCGCCGCGACCCGGGGGTCGTCGCGCTCGACGCCCTCGTCGAGCCTGAAAAGGACCAGGTGGCGTATCACGGTGCTGTGCTCCTCGCCGGCTTCGGCCGGTCAGTTGACCAGCGCGGTCATGAACTCCCCGACGCCCTTTGCGGCGTCCGATATGCCCTGGAAGCCTATCTGCACGAGATCGGCTGCGCGGGACGGCGACGTCACGATCGTGTAGAGCACGAAAGCCACGATGACGTACGTGGTGATCTTCTTCGCCTGCGCCATGGCTGGAGTGTATCCACCGGATGGCCCCGTCAGACCGGGTCGGGCAAGCCCTCCTTGAGGCTCTTCGCCGGCACTGCGCCGACCCGTGTGTGACGCTCGCCACAGCGCTCCCGAAAGGCCGGAAAAGCCGAAGCGCCCGGTCGGTGAGAACCGGGCGCTTCGGCTTTGTCGTGCGCAGCGGTAGCGGTGGGATTTGAACCCACGGAGGAGTTGCCCCCTCACACGCTTTCGAGGCGTGCTCCTTAGGCCGCTCGGACACGCTACCGAGAGAGAGCTTAGCGGACGTCCGGGGGTGCTCCGAAATCCTTTGACCGGAAGAAGCGGGTGATCAGCTCACCGCACTCGTCGGCGAGCACCCCGTGGATCACTTCCGGGCGGTGGTTGAGCCGGCGGTCGCGGACGAGGTCCCACAGGGAGCCCGCCGCACCGGCCTTCTCGTCGACCGCGCCGTAGACGACGCGGTCGAGGCGGGAGGCGACGACGGCCCCCGCGCACATCGTGCAGGGCTCCAGCGTGACCACCAGCGTGCAGCCGGTCAGCCGCCACTCCCCGAGCGCCTTCGCGGCCGCGCGCACGGCGAGCACCTCCGCGTGGGCGGTCGGGTCGCCGACCGCCTCGCGTTCGTTGCGGCCCCGGCCGATGACCGTGCCCTGCGGGGACAGCACGACCGCGCCCACCGGCACGTCGCCGGTGCGGGGGGCGAGCCGGGCCTCCTCGAGGGCGAGCCGCATCGCGGGGAGCCACGGGTCGCGCAGCGGGTCCGTCCCGGTCAGCGGACCGCCTCCAGCACGTCGGCGCAGCCCAGCGAGTCGGCGATCTCCCCGAGGGCCTCCCCGGTCAGCGCGCCGTCGCCGCTGAGGGCCAGCAGCTCCTTGTCGCTCATGCCGAGGTCCGCGAGGAGCTCGCAGTCCCCGAGCGGGCCCACGGGCACCTGCACCTCCGTGGGGCCGGGCACCACGTCGTCGTCGAGGTCGTCGGGATCACCCTCCTCGGTGCCGTCGAGGTCGACGATGTCGTCCAGGTCCTCCGGGTCCCGGCCCAGCAGCTCGTCGGTGAGCAGGATCTCCCCGTACGAGCTCCGTGCCGCCGCGGCGGCGTCGGAGACGTAGATCCGCGGGTCCTCCTCACCGTCGACGCGGACGACGCCGAACCAGGCGTCCTCCTGTTCGATGAAGACCAGGACCGTATCCTCCCCGGCTGAAGCCGCCCGGGCCAAGTCGGTCAGGTCGCCGAGGGTTTCCACATCGTCGAGATCGGTCTCGCGCGCTTCCCAACCGTCCTCGGTGCGCGCGAGCAGTGCGGCGAAGTACACCGTGACTCTCCCACAGGTCTCAGGCCGTCCGGACTTACGGGCGGGGAGCCGGATGATCCGGCGCAGGTCCCGCCCACACTCGGCATCGTGGCAGAAACCTCGGCTTTGCGAAGGGTCTTCCGCGCGTGCCGCGTGCCAGGCCTTCCGGCTTTTTTCCGCGCGCGGCCTGCGCGGACCCCGCGGGCGCCCGCCGGGCGGGGCGTTGTGCCGACCAGGGGACTACCAGCGGAACGTCCGCATCCGCAGCTGCCGGCGCGCGCGTTCCGCGCGTGCCCGGCGCGGCTGGACGCGGTCGCGAAGTTTCCTGGCCTCGTCCAGCTCGCGCAGGAACACCGCGCGCCGCAGTCCGCGGTCGGCGTCCTGCTCCGCCCGCGCACGGGCGTCGCCCGCGCCGTCCCCGCCGCCGGTTCCGTCTGCTCCGTCTGCGCCGTTCGCGCCGTCGCCGCCGCGCTCCGCCATGGGGCACCACCCCCCGAAGGTCCGTACGCCCAGCCGGGGCGGACCCGGGCGTACGGGCACGCATTCCCCCTCCCGGGTGGTTCGAAGCCTGACCGGTCGCACCGGCCGGACGGCCCGGGGCGGCGGGCCGAAGGCTAGAGTCGTGGACATGCGGATCCACGTCGTCGACCACCCCCTGGTGGCCCACAAACTCACCACCCTGCGCGACGAGCGCACCGACTCGCCGACCTTCCGTCGGCTGGCCGACGAGCTAGTCACCCTGCTCGCCTACGAGGCGACCCGTGACGTGCGCACCGAGCAGGTGGACATCAGCACGCCCGTCGCGGACACCACGGGTGTGCGCC
Organism: Actinacidiphila sp. bgisy167; assembly: GCF_057707665.1. Classification (NCBI taxonomy): domain Bacteria; kingdom Bacillati; phylum Actinomycetota; class Actinomycetes; order Kitasatosporales; family Streptomycetaceae; genus Actinacidiphila; species Actinacidiphila sp. bgisy167. The sequence continues at coordinate 17,079 of NZ_JBYIQP010000107.1, forward strand.
TGTCCCACCCGCGTCCGCTGGTCGTGCCGATCCTGCGGGCCGGCCTCGGGATGCTGGAGGGCCTGGTGCGCCTGCTGCCGACCGCGGAGGTCGGCTTCCTCGGCATGATCCGCGACGAGGAGACCCTGGAGGCCAAGACCTACGCCACGCGCATGCCGGACGACCTGTCCGGGCGGCAGGTGTACGTCCTGGACCCGATGCTGGCCACCGGCGGCACACTGATCGCGGCGATCGACCTGCTGATCGAGCGGGGCGCCGACGACGTGACGGCCGTGGTGCTGCTCGCCTCCCCGGAGGGCGTCGAGGCGATGGAGCGCGCGCTGGCGGGCAAGCCGGTCACCGTGGTGACCGCGGCGGTCGACGACCACCTCAACGAGCAGGGCTACATCGTCCCCGGCCTCGGCGACGCGGGCGACCGCCTCTACGGCACGGCCGGC
>NZ_JBYIQP010000108.1:0-17444 GCF_057707665.1 Actinacidiphila sp. bgisy167
CCCGCCGGCGTCCGGGCGGCGACCTCCATCGCAGGCACTGCGAGCCCAGGTGCCGGGCACTGCCGAGGTGGAGCTGTTCTCCTCAGATCTGCAGCGCACCCGGCGGACGGCCGAGGAGATCGCCGAGCTGTTCGACGTGGAACCGATCCTGGATCGCAGACTGCGAGAGAAGTCTTACGGAGAGGCGGGGGGAAGGCCGCAGGAGTGGCTGGACCGGCGGTTCATCCCGCCGCCGGCTGTCGGAGAGCGACTGGAACACGACGAGGGCGTGGAGGGTGCTGAGACCAAGGGGGCGTGGGCGCAGCGCATCTATGCGGCCATGGACGAGATCCTGCAGCGCCCATGCGAACACCAGATCGTCGTGACGCACGGTGGCTCCTTGACGTTCGTCGTGGCGTCCTGGACCAGGATGCCGATCGAGGCTGTCGGCTATGCCAGCTTCCGGGCGCCCTTCGGCAGCATCACCACGCTGCACGAGGACGACTTCTTCCACAACCGCCAAGTCGTCAGCCTCGGTGACACTCATCATCTCGCCTCCACCACAGCGGGCTGACCTCTACCGGACCGCCTCGACGGCCCGCAGCCCCTCATGGGCGGCGGGCCGTCCCATGCGCTGACGTCATGTCTCGTGAACATTCTCGATGCCTCTCCTCGCCGGGACGCCTCCCGAACCCGCAGACAGTGGCTGCCGATGGAAGTGAACGCAGCCACGAGGAGGAGCACACCGCTCCAGCTCATCGCGGCGAGGTTCAGCGGCCCGTGCCGACTCCACGCCCACCGGCGGTCGTCGCCGCGCATCGTCATGCCGTCCCCGGACTCTCGGGACGACGATGAAACGGCGACGTCCACCCGGCCGCACCCCGCGGTCCGGTGCGGCGGCGGGGTCGGATCAAGATGGGGTGCGCAGTGTGTCGACCGGTTCCATGCGGGCGGCGCGCAGGGACGGGCAGAGGCCGGCGAGCAGTCCGACGAGGGCGCCGACGGACGCCACGGGCACGGGCGCTCATCTCCGCGTACCGGCGGCTGACGCGAGGGCCGCGCGCGGGCGGCCGCTCGTACGAAACGGAAGGCCGGGCCGTGCACATCAGGTCATGTTCCGGTACCTCCCGTACAACCAAAGCCTTGCCCGACATGTCGTACAGATCAGGGGAAGCAAGAACCGCGATGCAAGGGGGATGGGATTCATGCGTGCGAAACGATACGGGGCGGTGCTGGCCGTCCTGGTGATGGCGGGCACGGGGGTGGCCGCCGCGGCGCCCGCGGTCGCGGCGGCGCCGGCGGCGGTGTGCCCGACGGGCTGGGGGAGCCTTCCCAAGTCGGCGGCGGACGCGGACCTCGGGTCGCTGTCGGGCATCAGGACGGGTACCCACGAATGCTACGACCGCATCGTGCTCGTCGTGCCCAAGGCCGGCACGGCCGCGATCGGTTACACCGTGAGTTACGTCGACACGCTCCACCAGGACGGTTCCGGCGAGGTCATACCCGTCTCCGGCGGAGCGATCATCGAGATCCGGGTGGCCGCGCCCTCGTACGACCCGGAGACCGGCGCCGTGACGTACCCGGGCCGGGCGGGGCAGCCGCTCCCGCACGTCGACCTGACCGGCTACCCGACCTTCCGGGACGCGAGGTTCGCCTCGAGCTTCGAGGGGGACACGCAACTGGGCCTGGGGGTCCGGGCGCGGTTGCCGTTCCGGGTGTTCCAGCTGCCCGACCGCCTGGTGGTCGACGTGGCGCACACCTGGTGAGGCGCTGAAGCCGACCCGGCCGGGCCCGGTGGCGCTTGCCACCGGGCCCGGCCTCAGGCAGCCGCGGCGCCCCGCGGCCTGCACTGTCCGAGCCCTGCCTCAGGCAGCCGCGGCGCCCCACGGCCTGCACTGTCCGGGCCCGGTCGTGGCCGGCCGCGGACCCGTGGAAGCACGATCGCCAGGCGCGTGATGGGCACGTGATGGGACACGGCAGCCGCCGTGTCCCGCCCGCCTCGGAAGGCCCTGCGGCGCTGCGACGGGGCGGCCGACGGGGCGGCCGAGGGGCCGCCGACGGTGCGGTCACGCCCGGCGCAGCGCGGAGCGGCCCGCGTAGCGCGCCGCGTCCCCCAGCTCCTCCTCGATCCGGATCAGCTGGTTGTACTTCGCCGTGCGGTCGGAGCGGGAGAGCGAGCCGGTCTTGATCTGACCGCAGCCGGTCGCCACCGCCAGGTCCGCGATGGTGGTGTCCTCCGTCTCGCCCGAGCGGTGCGACATGACAGCCGTCCAGCCGGCCTCGTGGGCCGCGGCCACCGTGGCCAGCGCCTCGGTCAGGGTCCCGACCTGATTGACCTTGACCAGCACCGAGTTGCCGACACCGGTGCGGATTCCCTCGCGCAGCAGCGTTTCGTCGGTGCAGAAGACGTCGTCGCCGGTGAGCTGGCAGCGATCGCCGACACGGGCGGTCAGCTCGCGCCAGCCGTCCAGGTCGTTCTCCGCCATCGGGTCCTCGATGGACACGACCGGGTAGGCGTCGATGAGTTTGCCCAGGTAGTCGATGTGCTCGGAGGGGGTGCGGCGCACCCCCTCGCCCGCGTAGTCGTACACCCCGTCGCGGAAGAACTCCGACGACGCCGGGTCCATGACCAGGCCGATGTCCGTGCCGGGGCGGTATCCGGTGCGCTCGACGGCGGCCATCACGAAGTCGAGCGCCTCCTCGGCGGTACGCAGCGCGGGCGCGAAACCGCCCTCGTCCCCGACGCCCGTGGAGTGCCCTGCGGCCAGCAGATCGCGACGCAGGGTGTGGAAGACCTCGCTACCCATGCGGACGGCCTCGGCGAAGGTGGCCGCGCCCACGGGCACGATCATGAACTCCTGGAAGTCCAGCGGATTGTCGGCATGGGCGCCGCCGTTGACGATGTTCATCATCGGCAGCGGCAGGAGGTGGGCGTCGGCGCCGCCGAGGTGGCGGTAGAGGGGTCGGCGGTGGGCGGCGGCGGCGGCCTTGGCGGCGGCGAGGGAGACGCCGAGGACCGCGTTGGCGCCGAGTCGGGACTTCGTGGCGGTGCCGTCGAGTGCGACGAGCAGGCCGTCGATTGCCGCCTGGTCCGCCGCGTCCCGGCCGCGCACGGACGCCGCGATCTCGCCGTTCACGTGCGCCACCGCGCGGTCCACGCCCTTGCCGTGCCACCGCGCGGGGTCCTCGTCGCGCAGTTCGACGGCCTCGCGGGAGCCGGTCGAGGCGCCGGAGGGGACGGCGGCGCGCCCCAAGGACCCGTCGGCCAGGAGGACGTCGACCTCGACCGTGGGATTGCCCCGGCTGTCGATGATCCGGCGGGCGGTGACGGTTTCGATGGCGGTGTCGATGGTTCCGACTGCCCTCGCGGTCATGGTCGTTCCTTCCGTTGCGGCGTGCCGTGGCCCCGGCTGCGACGACGTCGGCGCTGAGCCCGGCTCCCAAACTCTACAGCAAAGCTGTTCAGTTCAGCTGTTCAGTCTTGCTGCATATCGAGGGGTCCGGCGTCCCCGGACACCGGGGTAAAGTGCCCTATGCCCACTTCGGAAGCCGCCGCCATCGCCGCCGAACTGCGCACCGCGATGGGGAAACTCAGCCGACGCGTCAAGCACGAGGACCGCATCCCGCAGGGCCAGGTCGCCGTGCTGGGCGCACTCGACCGCAACGGCGCCATGACCACCAGCGACCTCGCCGCCGATCAGCGGGTGCGCCCCCAGTCGATGGCGCGGGCGGTGGCGCTGCTCATGGAGCAGGACCTGATCACGCGCCGGGCGCACCCCACGGACGGACGCAAGTCGCTGGTCGAGTTGTCGGACGCGGGCCGGTCCGCGCTCGAAGCGGAGCGCGGCCGCAGGGCCGGTTGGCTCGCCCAGGCCATCGAGGCGGAACTCACGGACGACGAGCGGGTGTTGCTGGCACGGAGCGCCGCGTTGCTGGAGCGGCTGGCCAGCCGCTAGTGGCAGCCCCGGTGCCCGGACGCGTGTGCCCCGAGTCCGGTGCGGCGTACACGACGAGGACGCTGTCGTACCCGCCCTTGGCCCGGTCGTAGGCCCCGGTGCAGGTGACCAGGGCCAGGCGGTGCGGGCCCTTGCGACTGAAGAGTGCGGCCGGCAGGCTCTGCTGGGCGTAGGTGCGGCGGGCGATGACCACGTAGTGATGGACGTGGCCGCTGGCGGCGGTCACGTCGATGCGGGCGCCGGGTTCGAGCGGGAGCAGCGCGGCGAAGACGCCGACTCCCTCCCGCCGTGTGTCGACATGGCCGGCGATCAGTGTCGTGCCTTCGGCGGCACCCGTGGCCGCGCCCAGCGCCCACCAGCCGCCCACCCGCCCACTGGCCGGCAGTTTCAGGGCGCCGTCGGGTGCTGCCGCCACGGGCACCAAGGGGGCGTGCAGGCCTCCGGGACCGCGGATCTCGACAGGAGGGGACGGTGTCAGACCGTCGGACGTGGCAGCCCTAGGCGCTTGCCGCAGGCTGCCGACGTCCCCGACGGGAGCGGGCCCCGGCAGCAGGGTCCATCCCGTCACCATGGCGGCCACGCCCGCTCCCGTGCCGAGAACGGCCAGGGCGGTCGCGGCGCCGGGAGCGGAGACTCGGATCAACGGCCGGGGGCGGTCCGTCGCCGGATCCGCAGGAGCCAGCCGGTGCCGAGACCCGCCAGGAGTGCGCCACCGGCCAGGGTCACGAGCGCGGCGGTGCCGTCGGAGCGTCCGGCGGCGGCGAGCTGTCCGCCGTCGCCGGCGTGAACGGTACCGGCGGCCATGCCCGCGTGGCAGGTACCGCCCCTGACCATCTCCAGGTGCATCGCCACGACCGGCCGGGCTGCTCGAGCCGCGGCCACGACCTCGGCGTTGGTACCGGTCTTCACTTCCCGGTCGATCAGCGAGAGCGTCTGGGCGTGGCCGGCCTCCGCGATCTTCAGCCACGCGGCGTCGTACGCCGACGAGCCGGCCTTCTCGCGGAGGGAGGCGAGCTCCTGGTTCTGCGTGGCGCTGGGGCCGGTGGGCAGGGCGATGCCCAGCTTCCCCGCCAGTGCCTTCGCGTCCGCGTCCAGTGTGGTGTGGTCGCGGACGAGCACGTCACCGACCTCCTTCACGCAAGCCGTCGTCGCATGCGCCTGCGCGTCCTGCCCGGCCGCGATCTCCGTGAGGTTGCCCTGGTGGACGGTCCGCACAAAAGCAGTGTCCTCGTCACTGACCGACGCGGCCGAGGCCTGCGGTACCGCCATCGTGCTCGTCGCCAGCGCGGCAGCGGCTGTCAGGACCGTGCGTAGACGTATCACTGCGTACTCCCTTCGCCCCAGTCGGAGGGACTGAGGGGGAAATGGAAAGGGAAGGCTGTTTGGCCCTCGCTCCACCATTGAGCGCATACGTCACCCGAGGTCGCACGGGGGCGGCCGCGTTTTCACCGTCTTGGCCCTGGTCGGCCTCGTGGTCTGCGCGCGGTGGGACAGGGCTTGATCGAGTTCCTCGAGTGCCGGGAACCGCACCGGGAAGTCCACGTGCAACCTGACCTGGTACGTGAAGCTGAAGAGCATCGGGAAGAAGTGCGGCGCTCTGAGGTTCGTGTACACCATCGTCCTTCCGCTGTACTACGCCGAGAGGAATCGGAGCTGCGGCCACCTGGAGCCGGGCACCTACGTCTTCCACGGCTCCCGGGGTGTCCCGAACAGGAGGGGAAGACCGGAGTCGGACCGGGGGAAGTGCAGGGCCCTGGGCCAGACCTCACCTGAGACCATACGGGTTGATCACCGCCGGGGGAGAAGTGGGCAACCACTTCTCCTCCGGCTTTCATTGCCATCGGAAGGCAGCGAGGATGTCGAATGTCTCGGACTGGCAGGACCGGATGCTGCGAGCGGTCTGGCGGCACGGGGAGCAGCTTCCCGAGGAGGTACTGACGTGGATGGCCGAGCTGTGCAGCGAGCGTGGGGAAGTTCCGGAATCGGAGTTCTGTGAATCGTGGACCGCGCGGACCTTCTCCATGGCGAGATCGGCCTTCGAGACGGTCGCCAGGTCGGCGGAGCAGGACACCGGGAAAGCGGCCACCGGCGACGACTTCTGCTACATCGACTATGTGCGCGACCCGGACCTGGGACCGGTCGGCGTCGTCCACATCAAGTCGGCGGAGGTCTCCACACCCGATTCGGCAGAGGTTCTGGGTGCTGTGGCGGAAGGAGTGCAGGAATTCGTCATGAGCCACCATCGCGTGCCCTGGCCCGTCTGCGGCGAGCACGACCGCGGTCTGCATGTGGATTACGTCCATGAGACCGCGGTCTGGTCATGCACGGGAGGGACCGCAGAGGGCCACGTGGCAAGAGCGATCGATCCTGCCGTTCAGCTGTAAATCGCGGCGGGGCGACGAGGGCGCCCCGCAAAACCGCGTCACATCACTTGGTGGAGGAGGGCCCGGCCGGGCTTGGGCGAACCTGCGGCATCGCGGACGAGCTCGGCGGGATCGCCTTCCCCTACGCCTGCCTGGCCATCCGCGTCCATCGTCGCCGCCGGCAGACAGGCCGACGCGCGAGAGTCAAGGAGGGCCGCGGCTGAACTGATGAACGGCGGCCGCCTCACCCGCGTTCCGTGACGCCCGGTCCACGGGAGGACGCCGTGTGCACCGGCGTCACCCCACCCGGCGTTGCAGCCCGAGGCCCAGCGGCCCACCCGTGACGCGCCCGGGCTCGGTACGCAGGAATTCCCGTACGCCATTGCGGTGCGGGGATTTCCTCACGTACAGTGAGTGTTTCTGTGTGCGCACAGAAATAGCCCCTCGATGGGGGCTATGAGGAAAAGCATATCCGACAGGGAGCGAATGTGTCAACTCGCGAAAGCGTCGAGCTGCAGAATGAGCAGGAGTACATCGACCGGCTTTACGAGCGGGTCGACACCCTGCGCGGAGTCGTCGCCCAGCGCGTGGACGACGCGCTGGCCCCGGTGGGCACCGGCATGCAGGCTCGCCTGGAACGCGACGTCCTCGTCGCCGAGCGGTCCGGCCTGCTGGCGGCCCTCAACGCCGTGGACGGCTCACTGTGCTTCGGCCGGATCGACCTCCAGGATGGTGCCGCGCACCATATCGGCCGCATCGGCATCCGCGCCGACGACACCGACCACACCCCTGTTCTGATCGACTGGCGCGCACCCGTCGCCCGGCCGTTCTACCTCGCCACCGGACACACCCCCATGGGGCTGCGCCGCCGCCGGCACATCACCACCGAGGGCCGCCGGGTCACCGAACTGCACGACGAGATCCTCGACATCGAGGACGACGACCGCAGCGGCTTCGAGGACCGCACCGGCGACGCCGTGCTGCTGGCCGCCCTCAACTCGGCCCGCACCGGCCGCATGGCCGACATCGTGCGGACCATCCAGGCCGACCAGGACCGCATCATCCGTGCCCCGCACCGCGGCGTCCTCGTCGTCGAGGGCGGCCCCGGCACGGGGAAGACCGCGGTCGCGCTGCACCGGGCGGCCTTCCTGCTGTACGAGCACCGCGAGGTGCTGGCCAAGCGCGCGGTCCTGATCGTCGGTCCCAACCCGGCCTTCCTGCGCTACATCGGCGAGGTGCTGCCCGCCCTCGGCGAGACCGGCGTCCTGCTCGCCACGCAGGCCGAACTCTTCCCCGGCGTCCACGCCCGCGGCACCGACACCCCCCGCGCGGCGGCCGTCAAGGGGGCCGCGGAGATGGCCGAGACGCTCGCCCTCGCCGTCCAAGGCCGCCAGGCGCTGCCCGAGCCCGGCGCGCCGATCGTCATCCCGCACGACGACGGAGACCTCGTCCTGGACTGGGAGATCGCCTACCAGGCGCGCGAGGCCGCCCGCGAGACGCGCCTGCCGCACAACCTCGCCCGGCCGTACTTCGCGTTCCACGTCATCGACGCTCTCACCCGGCAACTCGCGGACCGCATCGGCGCGGACCCGTACGGCGGCCCCAACTTCCTCGGCCCGGACGACCTCGCGCAGCTCGGCAAGGGCGTGGCCGCCAGCGAGGACGTGCGGGCGGCCGTCGCGGAGCTGTGGCCGCTGCTCAGCCCGCAGCAGTTCCTCGCCGACTACCTGGCCGACCCTGTGTACCTGCCCGACGCGGACGCCGAGGCGATCCGCCGGGCTCCCGGCAGCGGCGAGTGGACCCCGGCGGACGTGCCGCTGCTCGACGAGGCGGCCGAACTGCTCGGATACGACGACAGCGCCGCCCGGGCCGCCGCCGAGGCCGAGCGCCAGGAGCAGATCGCCTACGCGCAGGGCGTCCTGGAGGTGTCCCGCGGTTCGGAGTCCTTCGAGTTCGAGGACGCCGAGTCCGAGGTCCTGGCCGCCCACGACATCATCGACGCCGAGCGGATGGCCGACCGGCAGGAGGAGGCCGACCACCGCAGCGCTGCCGAGCGGGCCGCCGCCGACCGGACCTGGGCGTTCGGGCACATCATCGTCGACGAGGCGCAGGAGCTGTCGCCGATGGCCTGGCGCCTGCTGATGCGCCGCTCCCCGACCCGCTCGCTGACCCTGGTCGGCGATCCGGCGCAGACCTCCGAGGAGGCGGGCGTCGGATCCTGGGAGAGGATCCTCGAGCCGTATGTGGGGGACCGCTTCGAGCATGTGCGGCTGGGCGTCAACTACCGGACCCCGGCGGAGATCATGGACCTGGCCGCACGGGTCGTGCGGGCCGAGGACCCTGCCTTTGAGCCGCCCCGCTCGGTGCGCTCCACGGGCGAGAAGCCGTGGGCGCGGCACGCCGGCGCGGATCTGGCGGGGGAGGTGGCGCGGGCCGTCGCGGAGCTGACCCCCGAGGAGGGGCGTCTGGCGGTGATCGCGCCGCGCGCCCTGCACGAGGAGATCGCCGCCCTGCTGGACGGTGTCACGGCCGGTGCCGAGCCCGACCTCACCCGGCCCGTCGTGCTGCTCGGTCCGCGTGAGGCCAAGGGGCTCGAGTTCGACCACGTCCTGGTCGTGGAGCCCGCGGCGTTCGGGAGCAGCGACCTGTACGTGGCGCTGACCCGCGCCACCCAGCGCCTGGGCATCGTCCACCGCGAGGATCTGCCCGAGTCGTTGCGCTGACCGCACCCGCACCCGCCGCCCGCCCCCGGCCCGTGCGGGCCGGGGTGAGACGGTTAGTAGTAGTGCTTGGCCTGCCAGAAGGACCAGGCCCCGCAGGGGCTGCCGTAGCGGCCGTTCATGTACTTCAGGCCCCACTTGATCTGGGTGCCGGGGTTGGTGCGCCAGTCGGCTCCGACGGAGGCCATCTTGGAACCCGGCAGGGCCTGGACGAGGCCGTAGGCGCCGGAGGAGGGGTTCGCCGCGGTGAAGTTCCAGCCGCTCTCACGGGCGACGATGCCGGCGAAGCACTGGTATTGCGATGCGTCACCGATGATGGCCTGCGCCATGGCCTGGATCTCCGCGACGGAGTACGAGGCCTTCACGATGAGTGCGGCGCGGGCGGCTTCCTCGGCCTTGCGATCGGCCTCGGCCTTGGCCTGCGCTTCCTTGCGGGCGGTGGCGTCCCTGGCGGCCTGCTTCCGCGCGGCCTGCTCGGCGGCCTTCCGGGCGCCCGCGTCGGCCGCGTCGGTCTGCGCGCGCACCTGCTCGGTCAGGGAGGCCTGCTGGACGCGCTGGCCCTCGGGCAGGTCCGCCAGCACGGTGGTCGAGTCGGCGGCGGGCTGCGCGCTCGCCTGACTGCTCGAGGCGACACCGACGACGGCGCCCACGGAGGTGACCGCCGTGGCCGAGGCCACCGCGATCCCCCGGACCGAGATCCGGCTCACATGCTTCCTTCCAGCGTGGCCCGTTCGGTCATCTCCCGGACCCGACCGATCCCTGCCCCTGGGTGGGGACGCCGCCAGTGAACACCGCCGACTCCCGTTCCCGCGAGCCCCTATGTGCCGGTGTGCCGAGGGCAGGCCTGACTGGAGCGACAGCCTGCCCGAGGGAAGGGCCCAAGGCAACTCCCCCGACACGTTTCCCGCACGCGCAGCACCGGCCCCCGTGGCCTCGCCGTACCGGCGCTGACAGCCGGCGGCCGTCAGTGGCCCGCGAGTTCGCCGGTGAGCCTGCCGTGGAGGACGGCGCTGGGCTGGTTGAGGCCGGTGATCTCGACCGTCTTCCCGCGCTGGGCGTACTTCGTCTCGACGGCGTCCAGCGCGGCCACGGAGGACGCGTCCCAGATGTGCGCGGCGGACAGGTCGATGACGACCCTGTCCGGGTCGGTGGCGTAGTGGAACCGGCCGACCAGGTCGTTCGAGGAGGCGAAGAAGAGCTCACCGGTCACGGAGTAGACGACGGTCGTGCCGTCGGGGTCGACGACGGCGGTGACGTCCGCGAGGTGGGCCACCCGCCGGGCGAAGACGACCATGGCGGTCAGCGAGCCGACGACGACGCCGATCGCCAGGTTGGAGGTGGCGACCACCACCGCGACCGTGACGGCCATGACGGCGATCTCCCCGGCGGGCATCCGCCGCAGCGTCCTCGGCGCCACGGAGTGCCAGTCGAAGGTCGCGAAGGAGACCATCACCATCACCGCCACCAGAGCCGCCATGGGGATGTCGGAGACGACCGGGCCGAAGACGATGCACAGCACCATCAGGAACGCGCCGGCGAGGAAGGTGGACAGCCGGGTGCGGGCGCCGGAGACCTTCACGTTGATCATCGTTTGGCCGATCATGGCGCAGCCGCCCATGCCGCCGAAGAAGCCCGTGATGATGTTGGCGATGCCCTGGCCGACGGACTCGCGGGTCTTGGAGGAGCGGGTGTCGGTGATGTCGTCCACGAGCTTGGCCGTCATCAGCGACTCCATCAGGCCGACCAGCGCCATCGCCAGCGCGTAGGGGGCGATGGTGGTGAGGGTGTCCATGGTGAAGGGCACGTCGGGCAGACCGGGGACCGGCAGCGAGGACGGCAGGGCGCCCTTGTCGCCCACGGTCGGCACGGCGATCCCGGCGGCGACCGTGACGACGGTGAGGACCACGATGGAGACCAGCGGGGCCGGGACGACCTTGGTGACCTTCGGGAAGAACACCATGAGGGCGAGGCCCGCCGCGATGAGCGGGTAGACCGCCCACGGCACGTCGTGCATCTCCGGGACCTGGGCCATGAAGATCAGGATGGCGAGTGCGTTGACGAAGCCGACCATCACCGAGCGCGGCACGAAGCGCATGAGCTTCGCGACCCCGAGCGCGCCCAGCACGATCTGGAAGACGCCGGCGAGGATGACGGCGGCACAGAGGTAGCCCAGCCCGTGCTCGCGGTTGAGCGGACCGATGACCAGGGCCACGGCCCCGGTCGCGGCCGAGATCATGGCGCGGCGTCCCCCGACGACGGAGATGGTCACCGCCATGGTGAAGCAGGCGAACAGGCCGATCGCCGGGTCGACGCCGGCGATGATCGAGAACGAGATGGCCTCGGGGATCAGCGCGAGGGCGACCACCAGCCCGGCCAGCACCTCGGTGCGCCACACCTTCGGATCGGAGAGCCAGTCAGGACGCAGGGCGCGCAGCCGTGCGGCGGCGGAGGGCGCGGCGGAGGTGTCGGCGGAATCGGCGGAATCGGCGGAAGGGCGCAAGGGAAGCGGAACCTGTCGTGCTCGGGCACGCCCCGTGGACGGCGGGGGAGTGCGGTGACGGGGTGGGGGACCGGGTCGGCGCCCGTGCGGGCGGCCGGGAGGGCGTACGACTTCACGCGGTGCGCCGGGCCCGCGTCACCGGACCGTCCAGGCCGACGGCCGGCGGCGGCGCTCGCACTGCGGTGGGAATCGCCGGCGGGGGCGTCCTCGGGCCCGACACGGCAGTGTGCGGACCCATCTGGCTCGCCCCGGGGAACTCTACCCTAACGTTAGGGTAAGGATCGGTGCGGGGCGCAAGGGGCGCGGCGCCGGCGGGACGGACAAGGGGCGGGGCGACGGACGTGGACGACGGCAGGCACATGCAGATCGGCGAGGTCGCCGCGCGCACCGAGCTGTCCCTGCGCACCATCCGGCACTACGAGGAGACCGGCCTGGTCGTGCCGTCGGCCCGCTCCCGCGGTGGGTTCCGCCTCTACACCGAGGCCGACGTCGCCCGGCTGATGGTGATCCGCCGCATGAAGCCGCTCGGCTTCACCCTGGACCAGATGCGCGACCTGCTCCAGGCGATCGACCGCCTCGACGCCGCGGACCCGCCCGGCGGTGAGGAGCGCGAGGCGCTGCTGGACCGGGTGCGCGCCTATGAGCAGGAGGCGGTGCGCAAGATCGCGGAGCTGCGCGTGCAGTTGTCCCGCGCCGAGGACTTCGCCAGCACCCTCCGCGCCCGCCTGGACCCCGGCCGGCCCTGAGTTCGGGGAAAACGGCTCCGGCAGGCTTCGACCACCCCCGGCGATGGGCACCTACCCGCCAGGGAAGTCGGGGGGAGGCGCCATGGACGACCGGGCGGCGGTACGGCTGGAACCGCACGAGATCGCGATGCTGCGCGGCGGCCCGAGAGCCGCGGTGACGGTCGCCGTGGTGGCACTGCACCTGCGCGGCGCCGTGGACTCCGGCAGGCCGGGCACCCTGCGCCGGGAGCCCCGCCCGGAGCAGGGGGACGTGCCGCCCCACCGCCATCCGCTGGAGAAGGCGGTACGCGTCGGGCTGTACCGCCCGGCGGGGATCAGGGAACTGCTCGGCCGCGCGGTCGTGCGCAGGGCTTTGTCCCGGATGAGGGCCGAACTGGCCGGTGCGGGGCTGCTGCGCCTGGTGCGCGTCAGTCCCACCCGGGCTGCCCGCCGGTACCTCGCGGACCTGCGGCGGACCACGCCGATGCCGCGGGACCGCGCCGGGCTCGCCGAGCGGGAGATCCTGCTCGCCGTGGCCCTCTACGGCGCCCCCGCGTTGACCGTGCTCGTCCCGGCCTTCACCGGGGAGGCGGGTCTGGCCGGCCGTGGAGGGGTGGCGGACGAAGGCCTGTTCCCCTTCGGCCGCCAGGACTTCGGGCGCCGTCGCGCCGACCACCCCCACGACGGCACGGACCACGCAGAGCATGCCGGTGACGGCTTCGGTGGCTTCGGCGGCAGCTTCGACTTCGGCGGCGGTGGCGGCGGGGGCTCGGACTGACGGCGCCGACGTGCCGTCCGGCCGGCGGGGCGGCGCACGGCAAGGGCCGTGTCCCGCGTCGGTGCGTGCTGGCAGGCCGTCGCACGAAAGTCACCGGTCCAACAAGTGACGAATGGTAGGTCACCCTTTAGACTGGTGATGTGGACCATGCCTTTCCCTGCGGGACACTCGCCCTCGACTTCGTGGGCACGCTGCACGGACGACGCGACGCGGCGCCCGAGGAAACGCTCACCTCGCCCGGGTTTCTCGACTCCTGGTTCGTCGAGTCCCGCATGCTCGACCGTGCGCCCGGCGCCGGCGCGTCGGACCTCACGGCCGCCCGGGAACTGCGGGAGGCGATCCACGCCCTGGTCCAGGCGCGGCTCGATGGCGCGCCGCTGCCCGCCGACGCCGTCGCACGGCTGAACGGCCACGCGGCACAGGCCACCGTCGTGACGCAGCTCGCCGAGGGCGGCAGGAGCAGCCGGTCCGGTTCGGTGGCACAGGGGCTCGCCGCCCTCGCCCGCGAGGCAGTCGAGATCGTCGGCGGCGACGAGGCGGTCCTGCTGCGCGAGTGCGCCCGCCCCGGGTGCACCCAGGTCTACCTCGACCGCTCCCGCGGCCGCCGGCGCGAATGGTGCGCGATGCGGACCTGCGGCAACCGCGTCAAGGCCGCCGCCTTCCGCGCCCGCCGCCGCACCGCGGGCGCCTGAGGCCGCGTCTCTGCGGCATGAGGCCGTACCAGGTCCCGGGGGCGCCACACCGGACGGGCGTCCGCCTCAGAAGCCGACGAGCAGGTGACGCGGCCCGCGCAGCATGGCGTTGCGGCGGTAGGGCGGCGGGTCCTGCACCAGGGCCGCCGTGCCGAGGCCGGAAAGCAGCGCGCCGAGTGCCGTCTGCGCCTCGATGCGGGCGAGCGGCGCGCCATAGCAGAGGTGGACGCCGCTGCCGAAGCCGAGGTGCGCGTTGTCCTTGCGGGCGGGGTCGAACCGATCGGGGTCCTGGAACCGCGCGGGGTCCCGGTTGCCCGAGGCGAGCGCCAGGATCACGGAGGTCCCTTCCGGGACGACCGTGCCCGCGATCTCCACGTCGGCGAGGGGGACGCGCTCACGCAGGTGCACCGGCGGCTCGTAGCGCAGCAGTTCCTCCACCGTCTGCGGCAGCAGTCCCGGTTCGCGCCGCAGCCGTTCCAGCTCGCCGGGGTGGCGCAGCAGGGTGAGGACGCCGTTGGCGATGAGGTTGACCGTGGTCTCGTGGCCCGCGACGAGGAGCAGCACCGCGGTCACCGCCAGTTCCTCGCCGGTCAGCCGCAGCTGCGGGTCCGGTTCGTTGACGAAGTCCGAGAGCAGGTCGCCGGTGGGCCGGCCGCGTCGCCGCTCCGCCAGATCGAGCAGGTAAGCCCCCATCTCCTGCTGGGCCGCGCGGCCCGTCTCGACGCGCTCGGCGCTGTCCTCGCCGGGGCTGATGTCGGCGGAGGCGATGAGCAGGTCGGTCCAGGCCCGGAACCGGGGCTCGTCCTCGCCCGGGACACCCAGCAGCCGGCAGATGACCGTGACCGGCAGCGGATAGGCCAGGTCGTCGACGATGTCGACGTGGTCGCGGCCCCGGAGCCCCTCCACCAGTTCCCCGGTGATCCGGGTGATCTCGCCCCTCATGGCGTCGACCCGGTGGGGACTGTGGGGAGGGCCGAAGGGCCGCATGGCGAGTGTGCGCAGCCTGTCGTGCTCGGGGTCGTCCAGCCGCAGGAACGGCAGGTGCCGCGTCTCCGGCAGGGGCGGGGGAGGCGGAATCGTGCGGTTGCGCGGGTCCGCGCTGAACCGCGGATCGTGGAGCACGCCCACGATCTCGTGGTACGTGCCGACCAGGTAGCTCCCGTCCGCCTGCCGCACCACGGGCCCGGCATCCCGGAGCTCCGCGTACAGGGGGTACGGGTCGGGGCGGCTGGCGTAGTCGGTGATCCGTTCCAGCAGGGTCTCGGCGGTCATGCGCGGTGGCTCCTCGTGGATGGGCGGGGCGGGTCACCCGGCGGGGCTCGCCAGGACCGGGCGCCGGTCCGGCAGGCACCCGGTGAGCGCGGCGGTGGGACCGCTCGAGAGCCTGCCCGGTTCCGGCACGACGGAGGGGATCGGGAGCTCGGCTGCCGCATGCCGGTCCGCCGCCCCCGCCGGGGCGGGAGGGGCGGCGGGCGTCATGTGCCCCTCGTACCGGGTGACAGGCGGCGGTCTCGATGAGGCGCTCGGCGTACTCGGACGACGTGGCCATGGCGACCGCGAACCGCTGCGCTCCCCGGCCGCGGCACCGTGGACCGTCACCGGACGGCGTTCCTCCAGCGCGCCCTCTCGTGGACCTGTGGTGTCCCTCCATTGGTAAGCCCCGCGCGGGCGGGGCGCTCGCCCGGCTACTCCGCCAGGATGCGGCCCGGCCGCGGCGGGGCCAGGCTGAACCGGTGCCATGTCGAGTGATCGTCTACCCGCCGTCGGGCAGCGGCGGCCGCCGTGTGCGGTGCGACGGCAGGATCCTCGGTCTCGCCCACGGCCCCCGCGACGTCCTCGCGCTCGTCCGCCGCGCCGGGCTCCGGATCCGCCTGGGCGACCTGTACGACAGCGACCTCGTGGAGTGGCGCGGGGCCGGGCCGACGACCTGGTGACGTACGAGTTCGTGCGGCGGCGTGGGGCATGCGGGGGACGGGGCGCGGGCGCCATGACGCCCACGACCAAGGCCTGCTCCGCCGAGGCGATCGCGCGTTCCGGCACGCACCACTCGTCCGGCCGCCCGGCGAGGCGGGTCGCCGGGTGGCGCCTCGGCCGAGCCGACGGGCAGCGGCGCACCGGCCCAGGCAGGCCACCGCAGCGCCTCGGCCGCCGGGATCTCCACCGTGATCCGCACCGTGATCCGTACCGAGCGGTCGCTCGGGGGCCCGGGCGGCGAACCCGTGCTAGGAGCGGCCGTCAGGCGCGCGGTCCCCGCGCTCTCCGGTGTGTCGGCCACTCCGGGCAGGTCGCCCTGATCTCCCGCCCGCCAGGATCAGCGGTCACTGCGCGGGCCGCGTGCAAGGGAGGGGCAGCGTGCGACGACCTGCCGGCGGGTCACCGCCCCGGCTCCCATCGGGATGTGACGGCCGGTCGGTGGTGACCGGCGGAGCGGCGAGGCGGCTGTTACCGCTTGGTCATGCGTTGGGCCAGGGCCCATGACGCGGGGGCGGCATGGTGATCACCGACGTGCCGCACTGTGCGAGGCGTCGCGTGATGTTCGCGTTCGAAGGGCACGATATGTTCGCTCTGGTCTTCGGAGGGCACATGGTGTACCTCCTCTTCGTCACGCTTGTCTCGGCGGCCGTGCTGGGAGTCGTCTCCGCCGTCCTGCGCGGACGCTCCGACCGGCCCTGGGCCTACGCGGCCTGGGCGGCCACGACGACGGCCGCCCTGTTCCTGACGCTCTGGCTGAGACCGACCGGCACGGGCGGGGTGAGGTGCACGGTGAGCAAGGACGTACTGGAGGCGTTCGGGACGACCCAGGGCCTGATGAACGTCGCCCTGTTCGTGCCGATCGGCTATTTCGGCGTCCGCGCGGCCCGGCGGCCGCTGCCGCCGCTGCTGCTGTCCGTCCTGCTGGCGAGCGGGATCGAGACCGTCCAGGCCTGCCTTCCCGTCATCGGCCGCTACTGCGACACCAGCGACTTCGTGACCAACGTCGTGGGCGCCGCCGCGGGCACGGGCCTCGGGCTTCTCTCCCTCCGCCTCGCCGGTGCGCGGCCGGCGCCCTGGCCGGCGCGTCACCGCGGGGTCCTGGCGGTGACCGGGGCGGGATTCCTCGCCGTGGCCTGCGCGCTGGCGGGCGTGGTCGACCTGCGCGTCGTCGACCACGCCGAGCCCAGCAGACCGGCGTCCGCGCAGCAGCGGGCGCTGATCGAGCGGGCCGTGCGTACGGCGCTGGGTGACGACGTCGCCATCACCGACGTGTCGGACAACACGCCGTGCGGCGTGGAGGGCGTGAACGAGGAGGTCTGGGCCACCTTGGAACCACGCGGGGTCGCCTATGTGAACTGGCCCGACGCGGACCGGTTCACCGTCGATGTGTCCTTCGGACCGCCGCAGGCCGCGCCGTCGGCGCTCGGGAGGGCCATTCCCGGGGCCGCGGGGGCCGTCCGCGACGAGGCGGACGCGAAGCGGACGGCCGGCCGGTACGTGTCCGCGCACTATCCCACCGCCGACACGAAGCGGCCCGCGGTGGAGCCCGCCGACGGCCCGGGCGAGACCTGGAGCGTCACATACCCCTACCGTGACGGCAGTCTGCCGGCCGTGACGTCGCTGAGGGTGAGGGTGAACTCCGCAGGGCGCCTCCTCGGCGTCGCTCTCGCCGGGTCGGCCGACGAGGGCCCGAAGGCCGTGGAAACCTGCGCCTGACGACGCTCGTCCGCGTGCGTCGATTCGGAGCAGGGTGAGGT
>NZ_JBYIQP010000109.1:0-17418 GCF_057707665.1 Actinacidiphila sp. bgisy167
ACGGATCCCACACGGTGGACGTGGTGACGTCGCCGTCCCAACCCGCCCGTACCCGCGCACCGCCTTCGGCCGGCCGGTGGTGCCGGACGGCCTCACCGAACCGCTCACCGGTCTCGACGCGTGGTACGGCGCCGGGCTCCCGCCCTTCCGGATCACCGAGAACGGCTGCTCCCGGGCCGGCCTCCCCTCGGATGACGGCGCGATCGGTGACGAGGCCCGCGTCGACTACCTGCGCACCCGCATCGAGGCCGTGCGGAGCGCGCACGCCTGCCGGGTCGACGTCCGCGGCTGCTTCGTCTGGTCGCTGCTGGACAACTTCGCGTGGGCCGTGGGCTACCACCAGCGGTTCGGACTCGTCCACGTCGGCTACGCGACCCAGCGGCGCACGCCGAAGGCCTCGTGCCCTGGTACCGGGACCGCATCGCGCAGGCCCGCCGCAGCGCGTCCTGACGGCACGGATCCCGGCGCGGATCTCGGCAGGGGTCCTCGGCTGGGGTCTTCGGCCGGGCCTTCGATAGAGGTCTTCAATCGAACGATAAGGAGGTGGTCTTGGACACCCCACGCACGGCGGGGCGACGATCGAGGGCGAGATCCCCGTTGTCACGGAAGAGCCGCCGTGGGCCGGATACGGGGATGGTCCCAAGGAGTCCCCATGCTGATTCCGCGCGCCTCGGGGGCCTGTGCCCCGCTCCGTCCCGAGTCCGGTCGTCCGCATGGCGGCTGACGCGTCCGGGGCGACCGATACCGTCGACGCCGCGTCCCGCGAGCCGTCCCGCACCCGCGAGAGGCGCGGCAGACGCCGCCTGGCGCGGCTGCCACCGCGCACGATCGCCTCGGCGGCCGTGACGACCTCGGTCGGCCTGGCCCTGCTGGTGGTCCTGGGCACGCTCACCCACCAGACGGTGCTCGTGCCGCCGCTCGCCGCCACGATGGCCATCGTCACCGCGACCCCCGACTCCCCGCTCGCGCAACCCCGCCACGTCATCGGCGGCCACATGCTCGCCTGCCTCGTCTGCTTCGGTGTGCTCGCCCTCGGCTGGCACGGCCCGTGGGCCGCCGTCGTGGGGTGCGGTATCGCCTGCGGAGTCGTCCTGCTGCTCAGAACGCCTCATCCGCCGGCCATGGCCACCGCGGTCATGATCATGCTCACCACCCCGTCCGCCACCCACTTCGTGCCCCTGCTGGCCGTCGGCGCGGTGCTGCTCCTCGTGGTGCAGACGGTCTCCGCCCGCCTGCGGCGCGAGGTCTACGCCACGACGTGGTGGTGACAGGTGAGCTCGGCCTGCCGGGTCGGTGCGGTGGCGCGGGCACACCGGGGGAGGGTCTTCCCGGAGCCTGTCGGGGGGGGGCACGGTGGTGGCGACGAGGGAGCAGCTGCTGCCGCGGCCCGCGGAACCGCTCAGTGATCGCTCGCCGGCGTGGACGCCGCTGGAGCGAAGTCCTTGACGAGTGCGAGGAGTCGGTAGACGGGGTCGGGGCGGGCCGTGTCCTGCCCGGGGAGCGCGGTCAGGCGTCCGGCGAGGGTCTCCACGTCGCCGTCCTGCAGGGCGAGCGCGGAGGCGAACCCGCCCGCCGCGATCCGGGCGGCGAGATCGCGGGGGGTGCGGCCCTGGCCGTGGCCTGCGAAGCGGGCTTCGGCGGCTGGGCGCAGGCCGTGCGAGGCGGCCTGCCGTAGCACCCGTCCTTCCGCGTCGTGCGCCTCACGGGTGCGGAACGGCGCGAGGAGCGCGTCGACGTCGCTCCCCACGTCGTGCCCCGCGTCCTTGTCGACGGTGGTGACGAACACCCCGCCGGGCCGCAGCACCCGGGCGCACTCGGCGATCACCGCGGGGGCGTCCGGCAGCAGGTGGAGCACCCACACGGCCGTCACCGCGTCGAGCGAAGCGGTCGCGAACGGCAGCCGGCGCACGTCGCCCTGGACGATCCCCGGCCCTACTCGGTCGGCGGCGAGCCGGGCCATGGCCAGGGCGGCGTCGACGCCCAGCACGCGCAGCCCGGCGCGGCCGGTGTAGCGGGCCGTCACCAGCCCGGTGCCGCAGCCGATGTCGAGCACGGTGCCGGCCGTTCTGGGTATCAGCTCGAGCACGGCGGTTGCCGCGGCCTCGGCCCGGGGGACCCCGCCGCGGGTGGCGTCGTAGATCGCTGCCTGCTCCTCGTAGTCCAGCACGCCTGGAGGTTAGCCGCCCGCCATGCACCCGACGGCGGCCAAGTGACCCTTGTCACAAGCCCCGTGCCGCGATGCGCTGTGCCCGGCGTCAGGGGGGCGGTGAAAGACAGCGAGAGCTGCCGCCCGTGCGTTCCTCCGCTCCACGCCTCGTCCGCCGGCTCGGCCGGCCCTGGACCGCGACCGCGATGCCGGGGCCTGACCCCGTCGCAACGACCGTCGTCGCGACTACGCCGCACAGCGCCTCGAGCACAGGCACGGGCACTTGTGCAACGGCCGCGCTCGCTCGACCGCTACCGGGGTCACCGGCGAAATCCGACCGCGTGGGGCGGCGATCCGACCTGCGCCGCCGCTCCCCACGCAGTGCGGGTCAGTTGAAGGAGGACGGATCGGGGCCGAGGCGCCCGCCGTTGTCGAGGGCGTCGATCGCGGCCATGTCCTCGCCGTCGAGCTCGAAGCCGAAGACGTCGAGGTTTTCCCGGATCCGCGACGGCGTCACGGACTTGGGGATCACGACGTTGCCGAGCTGGAGGTGCCAGCGCAGGACGACCTGGGCGGGGGTCCTGCCGTGCTTGGCGGCGACGGCGGCGAGGGCGGGCTCGTCGAGGAGTCCGCGGCCCTGGCCCAGCGGTGACCAGGCCTCGGTGGCGATGCCGTGCGCCGCGTGGAAGGCCCGCAGCTCCGCCTGGGGGAGGTTCGGGTGCAGCTCGATCTGGTTGACGACGGGTACCACGCCGCTCTCGTCGAACAGGTGCTGCAGCTGCGCGACCGGGAAGTTCGACACGCCGATGGTCCTGGCACGTCCGTCGGCGTGGATCTTCTCCAGGGCGCGCCAGGTCTCCAGGTACAGGCCGCGGGCCGGGGTGGGCCAGTGGATCAGGTAGAGGTCCACGTAGTCCAGGCCGAGTTTGCCGAGGGAGGTGTCGAAGGCCCGCAGGGCGTTGTCGTGGCCCTGATCGGTGTTCCACAGCTTGGTGGTGACGAACAGTTCCTCGCGCGGGATGCCGGAGGCGGCGATGGCGCGGCCGGTGCCGCTCTCGTTCTGGTAGAGCGCGGCCGTGTCGATGCTGCGGTAGCCGGCCTCCAGGGCCGTGGCGACCGCCGTGGCGGCCTCGTCGTCCGGGACCTGCCAGACGCCGAAACCGAGCTGCGGCATGGTGACGCCGTTGTTCAGGGTGATGTCGGGAACCTTGCTCACGAGCTGGTCTTCCTCACTGTGTCGGAGTCGGACTCACGGTATGCCTCCGCTAGAGCGATCTTCGCCTGGGCGGCATTCCCCCACGTAGGCCTAGGTATGGTAAAGAGCCTCGATCTCCCGCGCGTACGCCTTCTCTATCGCCCTTCTCTTCAGCTTGAGCGAAGGCGTCAGCAGCCCGCCCTCCTCCGAGAACTGCCCGGCCAGGATGCGGAAGGCGCGGATCGACTCGGCCTGGGAGACGAGCGTGTTGGCGGCGACGACGGCTCGCCGGACCTCCGCCTCCAGGTCGGGGTCGCGGATCAGCCGGTCCACCGGCAGCACCGGCTTGGCCCGCATGGTCTGCCAGTGCCCGATGCCCTCGGGGTCGAGGGTGATCAACGCGGCGACGAAGGGCCGGTCGTCGCCGACCACGACGCACTGCGCGACCAGCGGGTGGGAGCGCACCCGGTCCTCCAGCACCGCGGGCGAGACGGACTTGCCGCCGCTGGTCACCAGGATCTCCTTCTTCCGCCCGGTGATGGTGAGGTAGCCGTCCTCGTCGAGCGCGCCGAGGTCGCCGGTGGCGAGCCAGCCGTCGTGCAGGGCCTCACCGGTGGCGTCGGGGTCGTCGAGATACCCGCTGAAGACCTGTCCGCCGCGCACCAGGATCTCGCCGTCTTCGGCGATGTGCACCGAGGTGCCCGGGACGGGCACGCCCACCGTGCCGAACCGCGTCTGCTCGGGCGGGTTGGCGACCGCGGCGGCCGTGCTCTCGGTGAGCCCGTACCCCTCGAAGATCCGCACGCCCGCGCCGTCGAAGAAGAGCCCCAGCCGCCGGTCCATCGCGGAGCCGCCGGAGAACGCGTGCCGGACCTTGCCGCCGAGGGCCCCCCGCACCTTGCCGTAGACCAGCTTCTCGTACAGCTGGTGCTGCATCCGCAGCGAGGCGCTGGGCCCGGGTCCGGTGCCGAAGGCCCGGGCCTCCATCGCCTCGGCGTGCCGCACCGCCACGTCCACGGCCTTCTCGAAGGGCCCGAGCCTGCCCGCGGCCTCGGCCTTGCGGCGGGCGCCCTGGAAGACCTTCTCGAAGACGTACGGGACGGCCAGCACGAAGGTCGGCTTGAAGGAGGCCATCGCCGGCAGCAGCTCGGCGGCGGCCAGCTCGGGCTGGTGGCCCAGCCGGACCTTCGCGCGGACGGCCGCGACCTCCACCATGCGCCCGAAGACGTGGGCGAGCGGCAGGAAGAGAAGGGTGGACGCCTCGTCGCCGTTCCTGCTGTGGAAGACCGGTTCGTACCGGGCCACGACGTTGTCGCTCTCGACCATGAAGTTGCGGTGGGTGATCACGCACCCTTTGGGGCGGCCGGTGGTGCCCGAGGTGTAGATGATCGTCGCGGCGGCGTCCGGGGTGACCGCCTTGCGGTGCCGGTGCACCAGGTCGTCGTCGACGGCGAAGCCGTGCCGGGCCAGTTCGGACAGCGCGTCGGAGTCCAGCTGCCACAGCCGTGTCAGGTGGGGGAGCCGGTTGACGACCGCGCCGACCGTCATCGCGTGGTCCTCGTGCTCGACCACGCAGGCGACCGCCTTGGAGTCGTGGAGCATCCAGCGGACCTGGTCCGAGGAGGAGGTGGGGTAGATGGGGACGGGCTGGGCGCCGATCGCCCAGAGCGCGAAGTCCAGCACGGTCCACTCGTAGCGGGTGCGGGACATCAGGCCGACGCGGTCGCCGAAGCGGATCCCCTCGGCCAACAGGCCCCTGGCCACCGCGAGGACCTCGTCCCGGAACCGGGCGGCCGTGACGTGCTCCCAGCCCGCCGCGCCGTCCCCGTCACCCGTGCCGTCCGCGCCGCCCCTGCTGCCTGCGCCGCCCGCCGGGGCGCGGCGGCTCAGCACGACCCGGTCCGGTTCCTCGTCGGCATTGGCGAACACGGCGTCCGCCAGACCTCCGGCCTGGGGTGCCGTCACCAGTGCGGGCATGGTGAACTCGCGCAACGTCGCTCCTCGACCACTTGGGCGGCCACGAAACGTACCCGACACCACCTGGGGTGGACAGGGGTGCGCAGATTGCTGTGAAGGCCCGGGCGGGGGCCCGTGCGCACGGGGGACGCCCCCATCGCCTGTTACCGCAAGGAACATCGTGCCCGTGGGCGGCGTCCGGGCGTACCGGGGCCGCCCGGACTCTGCACCAAATCCCCTCGGGGGGCGCACGGCCGCTCTACAGTCCCCGGCGGGAAGCGGTGTTCGTCGCTGCCGCGCCTCCGCCCGGCCGTGCCCACTGGTCGAGCGCGGACAGGACCGGCCGCCGTCGGGGCACCGCGCGGCGAAGCGGGAAGCCGGCCGACGCCGCGGCCGTGGCCGCCGCGCCGGTGGGGCGGTCACGACCGCAGCGATCCCCCGAGGATCGCCGCCGCGAGGGCGTCCGCCGCCTCCTGCGCCGCGGGCCGCCGCCGCCCGTGCAGCAGGACGAAGTCCACGCCGCCGAGCTCCGGCAGCCCCGCCCGGGCCGGAACCCGCACCAGCCCGGGCGGGATCAGCCCCTCGGCGTGCGGCATCACCCCGAGCCCGGCGCGGGTGGCGGCGATCAGCCCGCTGAGCGAGCCGCTGGTGCACGCGATGCGCCACGCACGGCCGTTCCGCTCCATGACCTCCAGGGCCCGCGCCCGGGTGATCGCGGGGGCCGGGTAGAGGATCAGCGGTACGGGCCGCTGGGCCTCGGGGCGGTAGCGTTCGCCGGCGATCCACACCAGCCGGTCGCTCCAGACCAGTTCGCCGTGGGTGTCCCCGGACGCGCGCTTGCCGAGCATCACGTCCAGCCGTCCGGCGGCCAGCTGGCGGTGCAAGGTGGCCGACAGCTCCACCGTCAGTTCCAGGTCGACCTCGGGGTGCTCGCGCCGGAAGCGCTCCAGGATCTCGGGCAGCCGGGTCAGGACGAAGTCCTCCGAGGCGCCCAGGCGCAGCCGGCCGCGCAGCCGGGTGCCCGCGAACCAGCCCGCGGCGCGTTCGTTCGCCTCCAGGATCGTCCGGGCGAAACCCAGCATGGCCTCGCCGTCCTCGGTGAGCTCCACGGTGTGCGTGTCGCGCGTGAAGAACCGCCGCCCGGCGGCCTCCTCCAGCTTGCGCACATGCTGGCTCACCGTCGACTGGCGCAGGCCCAGCCGACGGCCTGCCTGCGTGAAACTCAGCGTCTGGGCCACGGCGACAAAGGTCCGCAGCTGCACCGGATCGAACACGCCGTCCAGCCTATCGCCGCTCATCGCGTTACGTGATGGCAGTGAGTGCGGTCAAAATCATTTACGATCGCCCGGCCAGCGGGCACGCTGGAGAGGGCCCCGTCCAGCACTGATGAGGAAGACCATGCGCCGCCTGCGTTACCCGTCCTGGCTCCCTGTGGACCCGTACATCGCGGCGCTGCTCGGCACCGTGCTCCTCGCGGCCCTGCTGCCCGCCCGGGGCGCGGGCGCCCACCTCGCGGGCGGGGCCTCGACCGGAGCGGTCGGGCTGCTCTTCTTCCTCTACGGCGTGCGCCTGTCCACGCGTGAGGCGATGGACGGACTGCGCCACTGGCGCCTGCACGGCACCGTCCTGGCCGCCACCTTCCTCGTCTTCCCGCTGCTCGGCCTGGCCTCCGGCGCACTCGTGCCGTACCTGCTGACGCCCGAGCTGCGCACCGGGCTGCTCTTCCTGTGCCTGGTGCCCTCGACCATCCAGTCCTCCATCGCCTTCACCTCCGTCGCCCGCGGCAACGTGGCCGCCGCCATCTGCGCCGGCTCCTTCTCCAGCCTCGCCGGGCTCGTCCTCACGCCGCTGCTGGCCGCGGTGCTGCTCGGCGGGAGCGGTGGGAACCTCACGGTGGACGCGGTGTTCGGCATCGTGCTGCAGCTGCTGGCGCCCTTCGTGGCGGGGCAGCTGCTGCGGCGCTGGATCGGCGGTTTCGTCACCCGCCACAAGAAGGTGCTCGGCCTGGTCGACCGGGGCTCGATCCTGCTGGTCGTCTACACCGCGTTCAGCGAGGGCGTGGTGCGCGGCATCTGGCACCAGGTCACCCCGCTGCGCCTGCTGGGGCTGCTGGTGGCGGAGGCCCTGCTGCTGGCCGCGATGCTCTTCCTCACCTCGTACGGCTCGCGCAGGCTCGGCTTCCCCCGCGCGGACCGGATCACCATCGTCTTCGCCGGTTCGAAGAAGAGCCTGGCGGCCGGACTGCCCATGGCGTCGGTGCTGTTCGGCGCCCAGGCCGGACTGATGGTGCTGCCGCTGATGCTCTTCCACCAGATGCAGCTGATGGTGTGCGCGGTGCTCGCCAAGCGGTGGGCCAGGCAGGCGGAGGCGGTCGCGTCCACGGCCGCCACGGCCACCGCGGCCGTCGCAACCACCGCCGCCCCGGCCGGCGTACCGTCCCGGGAAATCATGGCCGACCGCGGGTGAGTCCCGCCCGGCCGCTCGGCGGCGGGCCCGCTCAACGCACCGCGTCGACCACGAGGACCGCCAGCGCCATCGCCAGGAACAGCGCGTACGCGAAGAGGGCGCGCCCCCGGTCGCCGTGACGCAGCTGGCACAGCAGCACCCAGGCGAAGATCCCAGCCTCCAGCGCGGCCCCTGCGACGCCGACGGTAGGGTGCCGCAGTCCGGCGAGCACGACGACGGCGCCCAGCGTGTGCAGCGTGCCGAGAAGGGTCAGCACCCACAGGCGCCGTCCTTCCAGGACGCCCAGCCGGGTCAGCTCGTCGAGCCGCTCCCGGCCGGCCCGCGCACGGGTGAGCTGGGCGACCGCGGAGGGGACGACTTCCAGCAGCAGCAGGACGGTCAGCGCGACGGCGAGTGCGAACACCCGCACAGTCTGCCGTACGTTCGAAAGCGCTCAGTCCGTGCGGCAGATGACGAAGCCCGGGTAGGGGTGGCGTCCCGGCCGGTCGCCGATCTCCTCGACCGCCCGCCGGATCTCGCGGAGCTGCTCCACGGCCATCTCCAGTGGCGGCTCGTCGGGCTGGTAGGTGGTGCGGACGGGGTAGTCCACACCCGGTTCGCGGGTCATCTCGATGTGGCAGCCCAGCACATGGGTGACGGGGCGCTGCTCGGCGAAGGCGACCAGCCGGTCCAGGGTGCGCCGGAAGGCGGCCCAGTCCTCGACGTAGAGCCGGCCCGG
This sequence comes from Actinacidiphila sp. bgisy167, assembly GCF_057707665.1. Classification (NCBI taxonomy): domain Bacteria; kingdom Bacillati; phylum Actinomycetota; class Actinomycetes; order Kitasatosporales; family Streptomycetaceae; genus Actinacidiphila; species Actinacidiphila sp. bgisy167. The sequence goes on from NZ_JBYIQP010000109.1 coordinate 8,482, forward strand.
GTAGACGGTGTCGCCGGTGAGGAGGAAGCCCGTCGCGGAGTCGAAGTAGGTGACGGCCGCGGCGTGGTGGCCGGGGGTCGCGAGGCATTCCAGCATCCGCCCCCCGAGGTCCAGGCGCGCCACGCGCTCGGGGTCCTCGGCGAGGCCGAGGAAGCTCCATGCGCTGTCGCGGTCCGCCGGCACCACGACGGTGTCGGGGCGGTCGGCGAACTGAGCGTCGCCCGCGACATGGTCGGAGTGGGCGTGGGTGTGCAGCACCAGCAGTTCGTACCCGGGCCGCTGCAGGGCGGGCGGCCTGAGTTCGAACAGCTCGTCCACGACCTCCCGCAGCGGGAAGAACTCCTCCTCCGGGGTGGCCCCGGTGTCCAGGAGCACGGCGCGGTCGTCGCCGAAGAGCAGGAAGAGGAAGGGGGCCTCGTAGTGGACCGCCTTGTTCTGCCGCAGGATGAAGGTGCGTTCGTCGTACTCGAACACCTGGATGTCGGGGTCGGTGTTGTGCTTCGCCGACGGCGACCCGTGGATCCAGCGCACGTCGAGCGGCTCCGGCGCCGGAGGGGTGGCTGCGTTCATGGGGACTCCTTCGTGGATACCCCGGTGCGCGGGCCGGGGCGGAGACGATGCTCCTGCGGAGTGGGGAGGGCAGGGCCGGCGTCCGACGGGGCGGCGGTGGACGCCGGTGGAGACGGTGTGGGACCTGGGCGGGAGTCCTCCGGGACGGGGCGAACTGCGTGCGGCGGGGCCCCACGGGCGACCGGCGGCCTCGCCGCCCTGGGCGGGGGAGGACGTCAAGACCTCACTTTCCGCGGGCAGTCGTCGCGTCGGCCGGACCTGCCCGGCGGGTCCGCTCCGCCGGGTGGCGCGGGGCGCCGTTTTGTGCGTCCCACCGGTCGGGAGGGACACTGTCCATGTGACCTCTGAGGCAACGGTGGCGACGTCCACCCACCATATCGGCGTTTTCGCCTCGGACCACGACGCCGACCGGACACGGCGCCGTCCGGCACGCCGTGACACCCCGGCGTACAAGACCCGGCACCGGCCGGGGCACTTCGCGTACCGCGCCCGCCGCGCTTACCGTGCTTTCGTCAGTGAACCCGACGGCAACGACACCGCGGCCGTCCTCAAGGAGGTAGCCCCCTGATGGCTCCGCGTCTCGTGCTCGTCCGACACGGCCAGACCGAGTGGTCCGAGAGCGGCCGGCACACCGGCTGGACCGACATCCCGCTCACCGAGGAGGGCCGGGAGGGCGCCCGCCTGTTGGGCAAGCGCCTCGCCCGCGCCCCCTGGCACGGCTTCCCGGGCGCTCGGGTCCGCACCAGCCCCCTCCAGCGTGCCCGCGAAACCTGCGAGATCGCCGGTTTCGGCGACCGGGCGCAGACCTGGGACGTCCTGCGGGAATGGGACTACGGCGCCTATGAGGGCCGTACGACCTCGCAGATCCACGAGGAACGCCCGGGCTGGGTCATCTGGCGCGACGGCGTCGTCGACGGCGAGACCCTTCGGCAGGTCGCCGACCGGGCGGACGAGGTGGTGGCCTGGGCTCAGGCGGAGGACAGCGACGCGGTCGTCTTCGCCCACGGCCACTTCCTGCGCACCCTGGCCGCCCGCTGGCTCCGGCTAAACCCGGAGCGCGGCATGGTGCTGAGCCTGGCGCCGGCCTCGCTGTCGATCCTCGGCTGGGCGTACGGCGACCCCGCGATCACCCTCTGGAACGACACCGCCCACCTCCAGTGAGGCGCTGACCCGGGTGCGCAGCGACTTCAGCGCGCCCAGGGCGGGCTGATCCGCGACCCGTCGGGGAACACCGCCTCCAGACCGATCCCGGTGGTCACCCAGACGGAGGCGGGGCCGTTCCCCGGATTTCCCATGGCCAGCAGGGAACCCGCCGGCACCATGGCCACGTCGCCGGGTGACAGGTCGTGCGCCTCGCCGTCGATGGTCAGACGCGGGGTACCGGAAAGGACGAGGAAGACCTCCTCGCGGCTGATGGTGTGGCCGGGACCGGCGGTCCCGGCCGGCACCTCGAGCCGCCACGCGCACAGTTCGGTGCTGCCGGTGGCGGTGCATGCGTACGAGACGAAGCGGACGTCGTGCAGGTCGTGGACTTCGGCGTCGGCTGAGCGGACGACGGGCATGGGAACCCCTGTTCCTTGATAGGCAAGTAACTTGAGCAAGTTGGTTGCCTATATATTCAAGCCGCTTGCGCACTGTGTCAAGGTGGGCGGCATGAAGGACGAAGCGGCCCCGGCCATGGCCCTGGGCGTCAACCTGCTCGCCGCCGCCGGCGCCCTCACCGCCGCGATCCACGACGGTGTCGTCGCCCGCGGTTTCGACGACTTGCGCCCCGCCCATGGCTTCGCCTTCACCCGCATGGCAGCCGGTGGCGCCACCGTCACCGAACTCGCCGCGCACCTCGGGGTGACCCGCCAGGCGGCCGGGCAACTCGTCGACGAACTCGAGGCCAAGGGCTACGCCGAACGCCGTCCCCACCCGGACGACGCCCGGGCCCGGCGCGTCGTTCTCACCGACCGCGGCCGGGCCTGCACCCGCGCCGCCGAGCAGGCCGCCGCAGACGCCGTGCGCTCCTGGGCCGACGTGCTCGGCGAGGACCGGCTGCGCGCCCTGTCCGCCGACCTGGCGCGCCTCGCGCCCGGCGGCCCCGTCCGGCCCGCCTGGTAGGCGGCCCCCGGCGACGGACTCCACTGGAGACTCCGAGCCCCACCTCACGGCTCCGGAACGCGGCCCGGGGCGAGAAGCCGCGGTGGCCGCGGGGGCAGTCCCGGCTCGACCGGTGGCTGCATCCGAGGGCGGTTAGCATGCCAGGAGGATGCGATTCGCGGTTGAGGAGGCGGGTCCACCATGGCCGACGACGTCACGATCCCCGGCATCGATCCCACGTCAGAGCCCAGCGGTGACGGCTGCGCCGACTGCGGCGCCGGCCAGGGGCCCGGCTGGTGGCTCCACCTGCGCCGCTGCGCTCAGTGCGGGCACATCGGCTGCTGCGACTCCTCGCCGTCCCAGCACGCCACGCGGCACGCCCGGGAGGCGGGCCACCCGTTCATGACCAGCTATGAGCCCGGTGAGGACTGGTTCTGGAACGTCGAGACCGAGGAGTTCTACGACGGTCCCGCACTGCCTCCGCCGCACTCGCGCCCAGCAGGCCAGCCCTCGCCGGGTCCCGCGGGCAGGGTCCCCGCGGACTGGCAGGCGCAGCTGCACTGAGGACGCACCGCGCGGGCGGGCCGGCGTACCGGCGCCGCCCACGGCCGGGGACGGGACCCCGGCGAGCGGTGAGGACCGTGGCGGGACCAGCCGGCGCAGGGGGCGCAACCTCGCCGGCCGGTCCCGCGCGCGTGTACGCGCGCTGGACGGGTCAGACCCGCCCGGCCGCAGGCGCGGGCAGGGCGATCCGCTCTTCGCCCGCGTACACGTTCATGGAGGCGCCCCGCAGGAAGCCCACGAGGGTGAGCCCGGACTCGGCGGCGAGGTCGACGGCCAGGGAGGACGGGGCCGACACGGCGGCGAGGACCGGGATGCCGGCCATCACGGCCTTCTGGGCGAGTTCGAAGGAGGCCCGACCGGAGACCATGAGGATCTTCCCGGCGAGCGGCAGCAGGTCCTGCTGGAGGGCCCGGCCGACGATCTTGTCCACGGCGTTGTGGCGGCCGACGTCCTCGCGCAGGTCGAGCAGTTCGCCGTCGGCGGTGAAGAGGGCGGCCGCGTGCAGACCGCCGGTCCGGTCGAAGACGCGCTGCGCGGCGCGCAGCCGGTCGGGGAGCGCGGACAGCAGCGCGGGCTCGAGGCGCAGCGGCGCGGGGTCGGCGATGGGCCAACGGGCCGTGGTGCGGACGGCGTCGAGGCTGGCCTTGCCGCACAGACCGCAGGAGGACGTCGTGTAGACGTTGCGCTCCAGCGTGATGTCGGGGACGGCGACCCCGGGGGCGAGGCGCACGTCGACGACGTTGTAGGTGTTGGACCCGTCGACGGTCGCGCCGGCGCAGTACACGATGTTCGCCAGCTCGTCAGCGCCGCCGAGCACACCCTCGCTGACCAGGAAGCCCGCCGCGAGCGCGAAGTCGTCGCCGGGGGTGCGCATCGTGATCGCGAGCGGCTTGCCGTTGAGCCGGATCTCCAGTGGTTCCTCGGCGACCAGGGTGTCCGCGCGATGGTCGACGGCTTCGTCCCTGATCCTCAGTACCCGACGTCGTTCGGTGACCCGTCCCATGTCGATCAGTCCCGGTTCTGTACGTGCTGGAAGCCGCTTGGGCCCTTGATACAGAGGTTGCCACGGGTGATCGCGCCGTACCCGGGCGCGGGCCCGGGAACGGGTCCGGCCCGGAGTGTTCGACCCCGGACGAATACTGTGTACAGTATTCGCCTGGCAGGGGTCAAGGGGGCGTAAAGGTGCTTCCCGGCGGGCCGCGGGCCGAGGAGGGTGCGCGTGCAAGCGGCCTTCCGGCCGGTTACCGCTGCCGCCCCGCCGCCTGGCATGATCGCTTCCATGGCCGGCCCGCCGTCGGCGCGGTCGCCGACTTCCCGCAAGAGCAGTGCCGGAAGTGTGAAGAGCATCACGCTCGGGTGCGGTGTCCGTGCCCGGCCCTGGCGCACGTAGACTGTAGACGAAAGCCAATCATCCCCGGGAAAGATTGGGGGCCCCGATGCTGTCCAGCGGGCTGTCGCAGGGATCCGTGCCCAAGCTCCAGCGCCCCGGGCCCTTGCGTGACCAGGTGTACGAAGCGCTGCTCGAGCTGATCATCACCCGCTCGCTCACCCCCGGCCAGCACCTGGTGGAGACCGAACTCGCCGGCCACCTCGGGGTGTCCCGCCAGCCCGTGCGCGAGGCCCTGCAGCGGCTCAACACCGAGGGATGGGTGGATCTGCGCCCGGCCCAGGGGGCCTTCGTCCACGAGCCCACCGACGAGGAGGCCGACCAGCTCCTCGTGGTCCGCGCCCTGCTGGAGACGGAGGCGGCCCGCCTCGCCGCCGCCAACGCCACCTCCGCGGGCCTGGCGCGGCTCGAGGAGCTGTGCGAGGCGGGCGAGGCAGCCGTCGCCGCCGACGACGTCGACGCGGTCGTCGCCGCCAACGCCGCCCTCCACGCCTGCGTGATGGAACTGGCCGGGAACGCGGTGCTCGCCGAACTCGCCCGGCAGGTCGAGCGGCGCGTGCGCTGGTACTACACCCCGGTCGCCCGGCAGCGCGGTCAGCAGTCCTGGGTCGAGCACCGTGAGCTGATCGCGGCCATCGCCGGACGCGACGGCGAGCGGGCCCAGCAGATCATGCGCGCGCACACCGAGCACACCAGGACCTCCTACCACCAGCGGGCGCATGAGGACTGACCCCGGCACGCCCGCCGGCCCGCAGGCTCCGCCGGGCTGTCCGCCCCGGCCGGGCCGCTCAGAGCAGCGGCTTGCCGTCGAAGTGCCCGAGCCGCTCCCGGTACAACTCCACGTTGATCCCGTTGGGGTCGCGGAGGTAGAGGCTGTCCTCCACGCCCCGGTCGGGCCCGAGATAGTCGATCCCGGCCTCGTCCAGCACGCGCTTGGCCTCGGCGAACTGCTCGGCCGTCACCGACAGCGCCAGGTGCTGCAGGCCGCCGATCGTCTCGTGGTGCTCGGGGTGCTCGTGGCCGGGGAAGTCGAAGAAGCCCAGCAGGTTGCCGTGGCCGATGTCGAAGAAGAAGTGGCTGGAGCCCGCGTAGTCCCGGTTCTCCACCAGCTCCACCAGCGGGAAGCCCAGGAACTGCTGGTAGAAGCGGATGGTCTCCTCGACGTCCCGGCAGATGAACGCGACGTGGTGCACCCCCGCCGCCGTGGTCGCCGGCCGCGCCGCGGGCTCGCGCAGATACCTCGCGCGCAGCTCCTCCCGCCGGGCCCGTACCGCCTCCAGCTCTGCGCCCTGCGGCTCGCTCATGATCGGTTCCGCCTCCCTCGTGCCCGCGCTTGTCGACGTCCCAGCATGACGGCACCCGCGGCCGGATGAACAGACGACAACGCCGTCGGCCACCTCATCGGCCGCCGACGCCCGAAACGACCGTTTAATACGGTGCGGCCGGAATACCCGCCCGGCTAGCCTCCGGCCATGATGTCCTTCGACCGACTGGCGGCCTTCGCCCTGGTGTCCCTGGTGCTCGTGGTGATCCCCGGCCCCAGCGTCCTCTTCGTCATCGGCCGCGCGCTCGCCCACGGGCGCCGCGTCGCGCTGACCTCCGTCGCCGGCAACACGCTCGGCTCGTACGTCCTGGTGGTCGCCGTCGCCCTCGGCGTCGGCCCGGTCGTGGAGCGCTCGGCGCTGCTGTTCGCGGCCCTCAAGCTGGCGGGCGCCGCCTACCTGGTGTACCTGGGCGTCAAGGCGGTGCGGCAGCGGAGGGGGCTCGCCATGGCGCCCGGGGACGCGGGGGACGCGCGCGGCGCACTGCGCACGCTCGGCGAGGGCTTCGTGGTCGGCGTCTCGAACCCCAAGACCATGGTGTTCTACGCCGCGGTGCTGCCGCAGTTCGTCGACCGTCCGGCCGGGCACGTCACCGTGCAGATGCTGCTGCTCGGCCTGGTCTTCAACGTGATCGCCCTCGTCTCGGACAGCGCCATGGGCCTCGCGGCGGCGGCGGCCCGATCGTGGTTCGCCCGTTCCCCGCGCCGTCTGTCGCTGGTCGGCGGTGCGGGCGGCCTCGCGATGATCGGTCTCGGGGTGACCGCCGCCGCCACGGGACGTACCGACTGAACGGCGTCGCGCTGGTTAGGCTGGTCGGATGGACGACGGACACGTGGACGACACGGCCGCCCTGCAGCGGCTGCGCCACCTGCGCGGCAGCATCGACAACCTGGACGCGGCCCTGGTGCACCTGCTGGCGGAACGCTTCAAGGCCACCCAGCAGGTGGGGGAGCTGAAGGCGGCCCACAACATGCCGCCCGCCGATCCGCGGCGCGAGGCGGAGCAGATCGCCCGGCTGCGGCAGATGGCCGAGGAGGCGCACCTCGACCCGGCCTTCGCGGAGAAGTTCCTGAAGTTCATCGTCGAAGAGGTCATCCACCACCACAAGGCGATCGCCGCCGACCGCAAGGGCTGAGACACCGCGTGGGCCTCAGCCGTGGCGTTCCACGACTGAGGCCCACGTCATGCCGGCACGGTCCCCCGGTGACACGGGGGTGGTCCGGGGTTATCGCGGTGGTCGGGAGGGACACCCGGTCTCCTGGCACGAGGTTCCGTGCCGAAGCCCGGGCGCTTCCCGGCGGTCACGTCAGCCCACGGGCTGCGGGCTGCGCTGGACGTCCTTCTTCTTCGGACGGCCCGGTGGGGTGAGGAAGAGCGCCACGAAGCCGGCGAACAGCGAGATCGAGCCCGCGAGGGTGAACGCCCCGCTGTGGCCCCAGTGCGACACCACGTAGGCGCCCATACCCGAGCCGAGCAGACCCGAGACGAGCTTGGAGCTGTAGACCAGGCCGTAGTTGGACGCGTTGTTGTTCTCGCCGAAGTAGTCGGCCGTCATCGCCGCGAACATCGGGAAGATCGCGCCGCCGCCGAATCCGGAGATGGACGAGAAGATGAGGAACAGCGGCAGGTTCCCGATGTCGGCCGACCACAGGATGCCGTACTGCGACAGGCCGAGCACGATGCAGACGAAGATGAGGCACTGCTTGCGGCCGTAGCGGTCGGACAGCCAGCCGATGACGCCGCGGCCCGTGCCGTTGACGATCGCCTTCAGGGACATGGCCGTGGCCACGATCCCGCCGGCGAAGCCCGCCTCCTTGCCGATGTCGACCTGGAAGGCGATGCCGAAGATGTTCACGCCCGAGGTGCACAGCAGGCAGAACCACATCAGCGCCACCCGGCCGGTGCGCCAGGCCTCCGCGGGGGTGTACTGGCGGACGGCGGGCGGGTTCTTCTCCAGGGCGCGGCGGGTGCGCGGGTCGTCGGGCACCTTCAGCGGGTCGATGTCGGCCGGCCACCAGTTCTTCGGCGGGTCCTTGAAGAAGTGGCCGGACACCGCGACGACCGCCGCGAGGAAGACGCCGACCGAGACCAGCACCCAGCGGAAGTTGGTCAGGTCCATGTAGCCGGTGAAGAGGAAGACGAACGGCACCGAGCCGTAGGCGAAACCGCCGTTGACGAAGCCGGTCTTGCCGCCCTTCCGCTCGGGGTACCACTTGCCGACCATGTTCACGCAGGTCGCGTACACCATGCCGGCGCCCATGCCGCTGAACATGCCGAAGCCGAGGTACGCGAAGACGACGTGCGGTGCGTACGCCAGCGACAGGTAGCCCAGGAAGGTGCCCAGGGCGCCGAGCATCATCGCCCAGCGCGCCGGCAGCCTCCCGGACTCGCGGAGCTTGCCCGCCGGGAAGGCCACCGCGGCCTGGAAGAACACCCAGACGCCGAGCATCCAGAAGATGTGCAGGCTGCTCCACGCGTGTGCGGTGTGGAGCGTCTCCTCGGCGGACGCGAACGCGTACTCCGCCGAGCTGATGCCCATCATGCCCACCCACGGCAGGATGACCATCCACTTGCGCTTACGCCCCATGATGTCCACATCGGTCTCGCCGATGCGGTACACCCGGCCGTTGCGGTCGGTCACCTCTCGGTAGGTGACGGGTGTTTGGGACGTCGATGTCGTTGACGCCATTGTCATGATTCCCCTGCCTCGAAAGAGTCTGGCCAGCGCCCCCTGGACCTGGGGCCGGCACGGGTCGGTCCCGTGGGAGACCGACCCGTGCCGGCCCCCGTGCTCTTTTCGTGCTGCGCGGCGGGCCCGGTCCGCGCGGTCCACGCGGCCCGGTCTCGTCACGGTGGTGCGTCGGTCAGGGCGGCCCTGCTGCCCCGGCCCACCGGTGGACGGTGCCCGGCACCGCCACCGGTCGCTCTGTGGTGTGTGACCGCGTGTCCTCGCGGCCCCTGGTGTCCGCCATCGGTCAGATCACCCCCTCGGTTCGCAGCGCGCTCAAC
>NZ_JBYIQP010000011.1:0-116847 GCF_057707665.1 Actinacidiphila sp. bgisy167
CTTGAGGCTGCCGTGTGGTCGGCCGAGGTAACCGGCGAATGCGGAGTGGGAGCGCTGGAGCCGCTCCTGCCTCGCGGTGATGCGTGGCGGCACTGGAGCGAGCACCGGAACGGGCGCCTGTACGCTCCGCGCTCCTGGACGCAGGACCTCAACCGGTGTCGGGCGGCGGGAATCCCCGGAGGACTTGAGGTTCGCCACCAAGCCCGCTGGCCACCGGGATGGTCGCCCGGGCTCTGGACGCAGGCGTATCGGCCGCATGGGTCACCGGTAACGAGGTCTGGAGAGCCGTCAGATCGGCTACGCCTTGGCCGTCTCACGCAAGCGGCCGGTCCGCAGGCGTGCGGGCCTCCTCGAAGCAGGCATGCTTGCCACGCAGTTCACCGGGTCCCGCTTACCACGATGGCCAGGTCTTGTCGGGCATCGGCGGTGGACATCCACCGGAATCGACGCCCTGGCTGGATCCGGACCGCTCCCGGCCGAGTAGAGGGAAAGCTTCAGCTTGATACGTGCGCAACATCCGTATGGGAGGGTGTCCTACACTCACCCGACCACCGCTGCGGGTGGCGCCGGCACGCGGAACATCACCAACACCCTAATGCAGTGAACCATGGAGAGTACGTGGAGTTCCTTGACGGGCAGTTCAGCGGATACACGAAACGGCACCAGGATTACATGCACACGGGAGGCGGTCCGCAGTGATAACGCTGGAGGACGCCACGGTTACCGCGCAAGAATTCGCATCCCGCCGTCTCCCCAAAGGCGACGGATTCCAGTGGGGGTTTCGCTTTCGAGGGATTTCAAGTTCGGGCCTCTACCTGTTCCAGATCACCGTGAATCCACCGGCCCCGAACGGGAGGCCAAGGTTCGGCGGCAGCCCCGGATTCGTCGTCGACTCGAAGAGTGGGAGTTGCCGATCTGTGCGAGGCCACTCGGAGTACAAAGACCTTCTCAACCAGATAGCTGACAGAGCCACGTAAGGAAGCCGACGTACCCAGTGTGTCGCTCCGAGCATAGTTGCCCACCGAAGCGGCTGCGGGTGATGTCGGTGGGCAGGTCGGGACGGCCCCGCTCGGGGTGCGGGCGCCGGCCGCACCCGCTCAGCCGGCCGACGTGCTCTGCGTCGCCTCGCGTGCCGCGGTGAGGGCTCGCTGCCTGATGTCGCCGCCGAACAACTGCATCCCGGTGGCGGCCAGGACGTCATCCCTGCCGATGGTCCGCCCGTCCCCGCTGCGGGTGGCCAGGGCCCGGTGGGAATCCGTGAGGAACGGGGAGGGGGCCGGTTCGCCCGGCATCGCCAGGGTGACCGTGCCGAAACGTCTGACCCCGCCCTCGCGGACGACCATGGCCGCGTCTCGGGCAAGGTCCGTCAGGAACACGCTCGCGATCCCGTCCAGGTCGCGGACCATCGCCGGGACGGCCGTCACTCCCCGGCTCCGCAGCAGCTTCCTGACCCCGGCCTGGAACCTGTGGGCGCCGGCAACGGCACTCGGCCTGCGGGACCCACGGCGCCGGCGAGAAGGCACGACGGCGCCCTCGGCGTCGTGGAGGACACCGGTCAGGTTTCGGAACGTCGGGCTGTGGTCGTACCACTTCGTCCCCACGTCGAGCTCGACGTTCCGGTCGAGCGCCGAGAGGAGGTCCGCGGGGATCAGCTTCTTCCGGGCCTGCTCCGCCGCCGCTCTCCTCGCGCCGTCGATGATCTCCGTCAGCACCGTCCGCGTCACCGACGCGGCGGCCCACGCGGCCGACCGGGAGACGTGCATCGGGGTCACGTCCCTGAACACCGCTTTGACGAGAGAAGCCGTGAACGGCGCGACATCCGTCGCGGCGGCGGTCTCGAGTCGGCCGCGCCCAGGACCTGCGGACTGTGTGGTCATCGGAGGAAACGCTCCTTGCTGTCGGAGTGGGTCACCGCCCCACACCTCACCACATGGCCCCGCTCCCTTACTCATCCACCGTCTCTGCGGCACCCCGTCGAAGGGCGCGCCGCCCGCGCCCGCCGAGACATGAGGCCCGGCGGGCGCGAGCGGCGCTTTGCGGTGTCAGCGCGGCGTGATCACGTAGTCGCCGCGCGCCGCGGCCTCGAAGACGACGACGGTGCTCTCCGGACGTTCCACGGCGACCCGGCCGTGGGGACCGGTGGGGTGCACATCGACCGGAGCGGCCGTGCGCAGGCGGACGGTGCCGCCGTGCCGGGCCGTGAGCCGGGCCTGCGACAACGTGCCGTCGCGCCAGGTGAGATCGACGGTCAGGCCCCCGCGGGCGAGCAGGCCCGTGACGCGGCCGTCCGGCAGCTGCGGGGGCAGTGCGGGCAGCAGGTGGACCTCGTCGGTGTGGGACTGGAGCAGCCATTCGGTCACGCCGGCGGTGGCGCCGAAGTTGCCGTCTATCTGGAAGGGCGGGTGGAGGTCGAACAGGTTCGGCGCGGTGCGGCCGGGCGTGAGGAGGTCGCCGAGCAGCTTGTAGGAGCGGGCGCCGTCCTCGGCACGCGCCCAGAAGTTGATCTTCCAGGCGAGGGACCAGCCGGTTCCGGCGTCCCCGCGCAGCTCCAGCGTCTTCAGCGCGGCCTGGAAGAGGTCCGGCGTACCGCGCTTGGTGATCTGGTTGCTCGGGTGCAGGCCGTACAGGTGCGAGACGTGGCGGTGCTGGCGCTCCGGGGCTCCGGCGTCCCAGTCGTCCTGCCATTCCTGCAGCTGTCCCAGAGCGCCGATCTTCATCGGGGGCAGTTGGGCCCGGGCCGCACGCACCAGGTCGGCGTAGGGGCTGGTGTCGCCGAGGGCGTCGCAGGCCGCCAGGTACCCGTCGAACAGGTCACGCAGGATCTGGTTGTCCATGGTCGGTCCCGCGCACACCGACACGCCGCCGTGGTGGGCGTTCTCCGGTGACACGGAGGGACAGGTCACCAGGTGGCCCGTGCCGGGGTCGGGGACGAGCGAGTCGAGGAAGAAGCGGACCGCTCCCTCCACCACGGGCAGCCGGCGGCGCAGGGCTTCCCGGTCACCGGTGAAGCGGTAGTGCTCCCACACGGACGTCGCCAGCCAGGCGCCGCCGGTGGGCCACATCCCCCAGAAGGCGCCGTCCACGGGCGCGGTCCCACGCCAGGCGTCGGTGTTGTGGTGGGCCACCCAGCCGTCGGCGCCGTACTGCACCCGAGCGGTCTTCTGCCCCGCCTCCGCGAGGTCGTCGAGGAGAGCGAAGATCGGCTCCCAGCACTCCAGGAGGTTGGTGGAGGGCGCCGGCCAGTAGTTCATCTCCGTGTTGATGTTGATCGTGTACTTGGAGTCCCAGGGCGGGGACAGCTGGTCGTTCCAGATGCCCTGCAGATTCGCGGGCTGGGTGCCCGGACGGGAGGAGGCGATCAGCAGGTAGCGGCCGTACTGGTAGTGCAGGGCGACCAGTTGCGGGTCGTCTCCCTGGGCGAAGGCCGCGACCCGCCGGTCGGTCGGCGCGCCCGCCGCCTCGGTGGTGCCGAGGTCGAGCGTGACACGGCGGAAGAGCGCGCGGTGGTCGGCCACGTGCCGGGAGCGCAGCCGCCCGTACGGGGTGCCGCCCGCGGCGTTCAACGGGCCCTCGGCGCGGGCGCGGTGGTCGCCGGATGCGTCCTGGTAGTCGTTGTAGCTGGTGCCGACGGACACCAGCAGCGTCACCGCGTCGGCCCCGTTCACCGTGAGCGTGCCGTTCGCGCTGCTCACGGTGCCGCCCTCGGTGTGGGCGCGGACCAGGGCGCGGAAGCGGACCTGGCCGGTCACCCCCTCGCGGGTCTGTCCGGTCCCCTCCAGCCCCACGGTCATCGGGTCCGGGGAGTCCGTCCGGACCTGCTGCGGACTGTCGAAGGCGGCGGTGAAGGACAGGCTGCCGCGGGTGTCGGCGGTGAGCCGGACCACGATCACCTGATCCGGGTGGCTGGCGAACACCTCGCGCCGGTATGTGACGCCGCCGCGGGCGTACGTGGTGGTCGCGACGGCCGTGTCGAGGTTCAGCTCGCGGCGGTAGCCGGTGACCTCGCCCGCGCCCGGGACGGTCAGGCGCAGGTTGCCGACGGTCTGGTACATCAGCTCGCCGACCGGGGTGCCCATGAAGGAGGAGTCGATCAGACTCTGCGCGGCGCTCCACTCCCCGGCGAAGACCCTGCGCCGGATCTCCGGGAGGGCGGCCAGGCCCCGCGGGTTGGCGGGTTCGTAGGGGCCGCCGGCCCACAGGGTGTCCTCGTTGAGCTGGAGCTGTTCGGTGTCGACGCCGCCGAACACCATGGCGCCGAGGCGGCCGTTGCCGAGCGGCAGAGCCTCCAGCCACTGTCCGGCGGGCTTGTCGTACCACAGGGTGAGGGCGGAGGCCTCGCCGGCGGGGCCGGGCGGCGCAGCGGGGGCGGGAAGCGGGGCCGCGGTCGCCTCCACAGCGGGGAGGCCGGCGGCCAGAGCGGCGGACGCGGCTGCGGAGGCGACGAGGAACTCTCTTCGTTCCATGGATTGCCATGCCTTTCGGTCGCGGGTGCGGGCCGGACATCGAGGGCGTGCGTGTTCGGGGGGCGTCGCTCAGTCCTGGACCTTTCCTCCCGTGATGCGGGAGAGCGCCAGGGCGATGAGGATGATCGTGCCGTTGAGGGCGCCGATCCACTGTGCGGGGACGCCGCCGAGGGTGAGGACGTTCTGGATCATGAACAGGAGCAGGATGCCGGTGAAGGCGCCGAACATGGTGCCCTTGCCGCCGTTGAGGCTGATGCCGCCGATGACGGCTGCGGCGAAGACGGTGAAGATGTAGCCGTTGCCCTGGGCGGAGGCCACCGAGGCCAGGCGCCCCGAGAGCAGCAGGCCGCTGAGCGCTGCGAGGACGCTGGCGGCGACGATGACCGTCCACAGGACCCGGTCGGTGCGGATGCCGGCGGCCTTGGCCGCGTCGACGTTGCCGCCGATGGCGTAGAGGGAGCGGCCGAAACTGGTGAAGCCGAGCACCACGATCCCGACGGCGAACAGGAGCAGGCAGATCCAGACCGAAGCGGGCATGCCGGCCCACTGGGCGGTGCCGAGGTAGAGCATCGACGGTGGCAGTTGGAAGAACGTCTGGCCGCCGGAGATCCCGGTCAGGACGCCGCGGAGCACGATGAGCATGCCGAGCGTCACGATGAAGCCGTTGAGTCCGAACCGGATGATGAACAGGGCGTTGATCACGCCGATCAGCACGCCGACCGCCAGGGTGACGGGCACGGACCATCCGCCGGGCAGCAGGCCGATGCCGTGCGTGGCGCCGGCGGGTACGGTGAGCCACGCCGCGACCCCGGGCGCGATTCCGACGGTCGACTCCAGGGAGAGGTCCATTTTCTTGACGATCAGCACCAGGGTCTGAGCGAGGACCAGGAGCGCGATCTCGGACATGGTCTGCAGGACGTTGATCAGGTTGTCGGCCTGAAGGAACACCGGGTTGACGAGTTGTCCGACGATCGCCATGACGATGATCGCGGGAACGAGCGCGAGGTCGCGCAGCCGCGCGAAGGCGATCCTGCGTCCTCCTTGATCCCTGGTGGTCGGCTGCTCGCTCCCGGGCTCCGGCGGGCCGCCGTTCGGGGTCGTCGCGGCAGCCGCGGTCGCGCTGTCAGACATCGAGGTCCACTCCTTCCATCGCGGCCACGAGCTCGTGGTCGTGCCAGCCACCGGCCCTCTCGGCCACGACACGGCCCTGGAACATCACCAGGACCCGGTCACAGATGCGCAGGTCGTCCAGTTCGTCGGAGGCGATGAGCACTCCGGTGCCGGACCCGGCGATCTCCGCGACCTTGCCGAGGAGGAACTCCTTGGACCGCACGTCGACGCCGGCGGTCGGATTGATCAGCACCAGCACGTTCGGATCGTTGGCCATGGCCCGGGCCATCACGACCTTCTGCTGGTTGCCTCCGGAGAGCCCGGAGACGGGCAGGTGGGGTCCCGGTGCCTTGATCGCCAGCCTCTCGATCATGGAGCGGGCGTAGGCGTCCCGGCGGCGGCCGTCGATGAGACCATGCGGGCCGAGCCGCTCGGGGATGGTCAACGTCCCGTTGTCGGCGATGGACATCTGCGGTACCAGTCCCTGGTGGTGGCGGTCCTGCGGGACGAATCCCACTCCCGCCCGCAGCGCGGCCGGCACGCTGCCCGGCCGCGGGCGGACCCCCGCGATCCGCACCGTACCCCTGTCGGCGGACCGCAGTCCGACGACTGTCTCGGCGACCTCCGTGCGGCCGCTGCCGGCCGCGCCCGCCAACCCGACGATCTCCCCGCCGCGGACCGTGAAGGACACGTCCTGGTAGGCGCCCTCGACGACGGCGTCCTCCACCGCGAGCGCCGCCGGGGATGCGGCGGGCACCGGGCGGCGGCCTGCCCCGCCGGTCCCCTTGGTGGCGCCTTCGCCGGTCATGGCGGCCACGAGCTGGGCACGGGGAAGTTCGGCCACGGGCGCCGTCAGGATGTGCCGGGCGTCCCGGAACACCGTCACCGTGTCGCAGATCTCGTAGACCTCCTGGAGGTGATGGCTGATGAACAGGAAGGTGATGCCCTGCTGCTGGAGGTCGCGGATCCGGGCGAACAGCCGCCCGATGGCTGCTCCGTCCAGCTGTGCGGTCGGTTCGTCGAGGATGATGAAGCGCGCGCCGAACGACAGCGCCCGGGCGATCTCGACGAACTGCCGCTGCTCGATGTCGAGTTCGCCGGCGGGAACGCGCACGTCGACGTCGACCGACCACGTCCGCAGCACCTCGCGTGCCCTGTCGCGGACCGTTCGCCAGCTGATCAGGCCTCCGCGGCCACGGCCGTGCCGGTTCAGGAAGAGGTTCTCCGCCACGGTGAGCTGGGGGATGATGGTGGACTTCTGGTAGACGCAGGCCACCCGCTCCCGCCAGGCGTCCCGGTCCGCGAGCCGCGGCGCAGGCTCGCCCCCGAAGGACACCGATCCCTCGTCCGGTGCCTGAAGTCCCGTGAGGACGGAGACCAGGGTGGACTTCCCCGCCCCGTTGCGCCCCACGAGCGCGTGCGTCTGGCCGGGCATGATCGTGATGCCGGCGTCATGCAGCGCGACCGTGGGCCCGAACCGCTTCGTGATCCCCACCGCCTGGGCGACGGGGTGAGCCGTAACCATGCTTGTGTGTCGCCTTTCCGCTCAGCCGAGGTTGTTGCCCCACAGGGACGAGTCGTCGCTCTTGAGGCTGGGAACCCCGCCGTAGGTGCCGCCGTCCGCGGTCACGAGGGGAGCGGAGAGCTGGTCCTCCAACAGGCCGTCACGCACCTGGATGATGGTGCTGTCGTGGTCGGTCGGGCCGGGCTGGAACGTCTTGCCGTCGATCGCCGCCTTGAGGTAATAGAGGGCGTACTTCGCGTAGAGGTCGGCCGGCTGGGAGACGGTGGCGTCGATCTTCCCCTCGCCGATGTTCTTGAGCTCCTCGGGGATCCCGTCGTTGGAGACGATGTACACGTGCTTCTTGTCCTCGGGGCCCACCAGGAGGTTCTTCTGCTTGAGCACCTGGAGGGTGCCGGCGAGCGCGAAGCTGGACTGCATGTAGACGCCCTTGATGTCGGGGTGGGCCGTCAGGTCCGTCTGCAGCTTCTGCGCGGCCACCGCTCCGTCCCAGTTGGTGGCTTCACCGAAGACCTTGATGTCGGGGAAGTTCTTCTTCATGCACGCGTTGAAGGCCTCGGTGCGGTCACGGCCGTTGATCGACGCGAGGTCGCCCTGGAGCATGACGACCTTGCCCTTGCCGCCCAGCTTGGTGCCGAGGAACTGGCAGGCCTTCTCTCCGTAGGCGCGGTTGTCGGCACGGACCACCATGTAGACCTTGCCCGTGTCCGGGCGGGTGTCCACCGTGACGACCGGTATCTTCTTGGCTTCCATCTGCGCCAGCGTGGGCGCGATGGCCGCGGTGTCCTGGGGCGCCATGGCGACCCCCTTGACGCCCTGGCTGATGAAGGTCTGTGCGTTGGCGGTGAGTTTGGCGACGTCGTTCTGCGAGTTGGTGGTCTTCAGCTCCAGTCCGAGTTCCTTGGCGAACTCGGGGGTGTACTTGATGTATGAGTTCCAGAAGTCGGTGTCCGAGCGCGGGTAGTCGACCCCGATGACCGTCGAACCGCCGCCGCCCGCCCCCGACGCGGGTCCTGAGCCGCCGCAGGCGGTGAGCGCGAGGACGGTCAGGGCGGCGGTGCCGCCGAGGAAGGCGTGCCGGGTGAATCTGAGCTCCATTGCTCGTTCTCCTTGCCGGGTGAGTCGCGGTTAGAGCGGTACGCCGGCGGGTGCGGGAGCGGGTGCCGGTACCGCGGGTGAGGGAGGGGGCCGCTTCAGGCGCGCGGGCGAAGCCGCAGACCTTCCATGCCGCCGTCGACGGCGAGGTCCGTGCCGGTGGTCGAGCCGGACGACGGGCTCGCGAGGTAGGCGACGGCAGCGGCGACCTCGTCCGCGGAGACGAGGCGGCCCATGGGCTGGCGTGCGCACAGGGCCGCGCGCTCGGCGTCGGGGTCGGCCGCACGATCGAGGAGGCGGCCGATCCACGGCGTGTCGGCGGTCCCCGGATTCACGCAGTTCACACGGATGCCGTCGGGCACGAGGTCAGCGGCGGTCGCCCGGGTCAGGGCGAGCACGGCGCCCTTCGTCGCGGAGTACAGCGCCCGGTCCGGCAGTCCGGCGGTGGCGGCGATGGAACAGGTGTTGACGACGGACGCCTGACGGGAGCGGCGCAGGTGGGGAAGGGCCGCCCGGGTCACCCGGACCATGCCGACGACGTTGACGTCGAAAACCCGGTGCCACTCCTCGTCGGTGTTGTCCTCGATCGTGCCCTGGGCGCCGATCCCGGCGTTGTTGATCAGGACGTCGATGCCGTCGAGCACCCGCGCGGCCTCCTCGACGCCGGCCCGGACGCTCACGTCGTCGGCGACGTCCGCGCGGATGCCGACGAGGGGTTCGGGAAGCTCGTCCGGGGTGAGGTCGAGGCAGGCGACACGGGCGCCCCGCGCCGCGAGCAGACGGGCGGTGGCCAGCCCGATGCCGGAGGCGCCTCCGGTGACCAGGGCCTTGAGCCCCGCGAACTCGCCGCTCATGCGTCGGCCTCCGCGCTCCACACCGGTCCGTCGGGGTAGCGGTGTTCCTCCAGGGACCGCGTTCGCAGTTCGGCGCTGATTCCGGGCGCCTCGGGAGCGAGGTAGCGGCCGTCGCGGATGCGGACGGGGTCGGTGAAGTGCTCGTGCAGGTGGTCCACGTACTCGATCACCCGGTCCTCGGTGGTGCCGCTGACGGCCACGTAGTCGAACATCGCCAGGTGCTGCACCATCTCGCACAGTCCGACCCCTCCGGCGTGCGGGCAGACCGGGACACCGAACTTGGCGGCGAGCAGGAGGATGGCGACGTTCTCGGTGACGCCGGCGGTGCGGCTGGCGTCGAGCTGCAGCACGTCGAGCGCGTCCGCCTGGAGCAGTTGCTTGAACATCACCTGGTTGTGGGTGTGTTCGCCGGTGGCCACCTTGACCGGCGACAGCGCCCTGCGGATGGCGGCATGGCCGAGGATGTCGTCCGGGGAGGTGGGTTCCTCGATCCAGTACGGGTCGTAGGGCGCCAGCGCGGCCATCCAGTCGATCGCCTGCTGGACCCCCCATGCCTGGTTGGCGTCGACGGCGATCCTGACGTCCGGGCCCACCGCTTCGCGCGCCAGCCGCATGCGGCGTTCGTCCGCCTCGCGGTCGGCGCCGACCTTCAGCTTGATCTGGCCGAAGCCCTCGGCGACCGCCTCCTTGGCCAGCCGCACCAGTTTCTCGTCGTCATAGCCGAGCCACCCGGGGGTGGTGGTGTACGCGGGGTAGCCGTGCTCCAGCAGGTGCGCGGTGCGCCGGGCCCGGCCGGGCTCGGCGCGCCGCAGGATCTCCAGGGCCTCGTCACGGGTGAGGGCGTCCTCGAGGTAGCGGAAGTCGACGAGGTCGACGAGCTGCTCGGGGGAGAGTTCGGCGAGAAGCCGCCAGACCGGCTTTCCGGTGCGGCGCCCGTACAGGTCCCAGACCGCGTTGACGATCGCCGCGGCGGCCATGTGGATGGCCCCCTTCTCCGGGCCGAGCCACCGCAGTTGGCTGTCTCCGGTCAGGCGCCGCGAGAAGCCGCCGAGATCGGCCAGCACCTCCTGCACCGGCAGTCCCTCCACGAGCGGGGCCAGGGCGCGTACGGCGGCCACCTCGACGTCGTTCCCGCGTCCGACGGTGAAGGCGAGCCCGTACCCCTCCTCCCCCGCGCTCGTGCGGACGGTCACATAGGCGGCCGAGTAGTCGGGCTCGGGGTTCATGGCGTCGGAGCCGTCGAGCTCACGCGAGGTAGGGAACCGTACGTCGACCGCCTCGACGGCCGTGATCACCTCAGTCATGGCTTCCGCCACCTCCGGTGCGGAGGTGATGGTTCTGTCCCGGCATCATGGCAACCACCCGTCCTCATGTGTCGGCTAGATGTCCGTCGCGCTACGGCACTCGGACATTGGATGGATTTATAGGGTCGACTCGAGTCGGTGTCCATACCCTCGGACGGCAAAGGTTTCCGTCAAGCTTTCGACCTGCACACATGCGAAACTCTCGATCCGCAGAGCAGGGACCGGCCATCCCATGTCTTCCGCAGCGATGGGATGTATTGCTACGCTGCCGCCGCCTGAGCAGCCATCAGGGGGCAACGGATGTCATTGACGGACAAGGCGATCGACCGCATCAGGGACCTCATCCAATCCGGTGAGCTGCGGCCGGGGGCCAAACTCCCTCCCGAGCAGCAGCTGGCCACGGAGCTGGGCCTCTCCCGCAACCTGATGCGAGAGGCGGTGAAAGCGCTGGTCGTCGCACGGGTGTTGGAGATCCGCCGCGGTGACGGAACGTATGTGACCAGTCTGGAACCCGAGTTGCTGCTGAGCAGCATCGGCTCCGCGGTGGAGTTGCTGCGCGGTGACACCCTGCTGGAGCTGACCGAGATACGCCGGCTCTTCGAACCGGTCGCCACCGGGCTCGCCGCCACACGGATCTCGCCCGCGGGGCTGGCGGAGGTCGAACGGCATCTGGAGGCGATGCGGGCGACCCGCGACGACGTGGAACTGCTCACCGAGCACGACGCCGCGTTCCATCGCGCGGTCGTCGCCGCCACCGGCAACGCCACCCTCGCCACCGTGCTGGAGGGGATCTCCGGCCGGACACTGCATGCCCGCGTCTGGCGCGGACTGGTCGACGAGGACGCCGCGGGACGCACCGTGGCCGAGCACGAAACCATTCTCCGGGCATTGGCCGCCGGCGACGCCGCTCTGGCCGAAGCGGCCGCCCTCCTGCACGTCAGCACCACCGAGCAATGGCTGCGCGAGCACCTGGAACCCGACGGCGACGTCCCGGGCGGCGCCGCAGGCGACCCGCACTGACCGACACCCGAGGCCCCACCCGAAGACCGCCCGGGGCGTGCCGGTCACGGACGGGCACGCGTCACGAGCAAGGAGCACCCGCCATGAGATTCCTGCGCGTCGGCCCCGTGGGCCGCGAGCGTCCCGCCGTCCTCGACGCCGACGGCGTCGCCTACGACCTGACACCGCTCACGGGCGACATCGACGGGGCCTTCCTGGCCGGCGACGGCCCGGACCGCGTCCGCACCGCCCTGACCGACGGCGCCCTCCCGCGCGCCGACCTCACCGGCCTGCGCACCGGTGCTCCCGTGGCGCGTCCCGGAAAGGTCGTGTGCGTCGGACTCAACTACGTCGATCACGCCGCGGAGACCGCGACGCCCCTGCCGACGGAGCCGGTGGTCTTCATGAAGGCCTCCAACACGGTCGTCGGACCCGACGACACCGTCCTCGTACCGCGCACCAGCACCGCGACGGACTACGAGATCGAACTCGCTGCCGTCATCGGCCGGACCGCCCGCTATCTGGAGTCCCCCGACGCCGCTGCCGAGGTGATCGCGGGGTACGCCATCGCCGACGACGTCAGCGAGCGCTCCTTCCAGCACGAGCGCGGCGGGCAGTGGGACAAGGGGAAGTCCTGCGAGACGTTCAATCCGCTCGGTCCCTGGCTGGTGACGCCCGATGAGGCCGGGGACCCCCAGGACCTCGGGATGCGGCTGTGGGTCAACGGCGAATTGCGCCAGGACGGCCACACCAAGGACATGGTCTTCGGTGTGCACCACATCGTGTGGTACCTCAGCCAGTTCATGGTGCTCGATCCCGGCGACGTGATCAACACCGGCACCCCGGCCGGGGTCGCCTTCGGCGCCAACGACTTCGCCTACCTGCGGCCCGGCGACGTGGTCGAGGCGGCGATCGACCGGCTCGGCCGTCAGCGGCACGTCCTCGGGCAGGCCTGATGCTCTCCGCAGAAGGACCCTGGTACACCGAGCGGGTGCCTCTGGGACGTTCCGACGTGACCGTCAGCCGCCTCGGGGTGGGCACCGCGCCGCTCGGCGGTCTGTTCTCGGCCGTGGGAGAGCGGCAGGCCGCCGACACGCTGGAAGCCGCCTGGACGGCCGGGATCCGGTACTTCGACACCGCCCCGCACTACGGCGCCGGGCTCGCCGAGCGGCGGCTCGGCGCCTTCCTCACCGGGGCCGGCCACCCGCGCTCGGCCTACACGGTGTCGACAAAGGTCGGACGGCTGCTCGTACCCGGCGCGTCCGCTCCGGGCGACGAGGCCTTCCACGGCGCACCCGGGCTCGTCAGGGTCCGGGACTACAGTGCCGAAGGCGTCTACCGCTCGCTCGCCGAGAGCCTGGAGCGCTCCGGTCTCGACGCCTTCGACATCGTTCTCCTCCATGATCCGGACGAGCACTGGGAGGAGGCCGTCACGGGCGCCTACCCGGCTCTGGCCCGGCTGCGCGCGGAGGGAGCGGTACGGGCGATCGGCGCGGGTATGAACCAGACGGCGATGCTCACCCGTTTCGTCACCGAGACCGACCTCGACTGCGTGCTCGTCGCCGGCCGCTACTCCCTGCTGGATCGCAGCGCGGCCGACGAACTGCTCCCGGCGTGCGCCGAACGCAAGGTGGGCGTCCTGGTCGGCGGTGTGTTCAACAGCGGCATCCTCGCGAATCTGGCGCCGGACGCCATGTACGACTACGCGCCGGCCCCCGAGGCGGTCCGCCGCCACGCTCTCGCCCTCGGCGCATGCTGCGCCGAGTACGGCGTCCCCCTGGCCGCGGCGGCACTGCGTTTTCCACTGCGGCACCCGGCTGTCACCGGTGTCGTCATCGGCGCGCGCAGCGCGCAGGAGGTCACCGTGAACGTCGCGCACATCACCGCGACGATCCCCGAAGAGCTCTGGGCGAGGCTCGACGCCATGGAACGGAACGGATGATGAACAGGATCGACGCACACCACCACATCTGGCGGCCGGCATCGACCACCTCCCCCTCCCTTGATCCCGCTCCGCTCGCCGGCACCGGGCCTCGACGCCGTGTGCACGCGTGGCTCGACGCACCCGGGATGGCCCCGGTGCGACGGGACTTCACCTTGGCGGACCTGGCACCCGCCGCCGCGGCGGCGGGCATCGACCGCACGATCCTGGTCCAGGTCCTGCCCGACACCGACGAGACCGCGGATTTCCTGGCGCTGGCGGAGGCGGACGAGACGGTCGCCGGTGTCGTGGGCTGGGCGGACCTCACATCGGACCGGCTCACCGACACGCTCGACTCCCTGCGGGCGGCACCCGGCGGTGGACTCCTGGCGGGCGTGCGGCATCTCGTGCAGGGCGAACGGGACCCGGGCTGGCTGACACGTCCGGACGTGCGCCGCGGGCTGCGCACGGTGGCCGACGCCGGCCTCGCCTATGACCTGCTCGTCGTTCCCCGGCAGCTGCCCGCGGCCATCACCGCCGTCAGCGAGCTGCCGGAACTCACGTTCGTCCTCGACCATCTGGCCAAGCCGCCCATCGCCGGCGGCGAGACGGAGCCCTGGGCCTCGCTGATCCGCGAACTGGCGGCGCGTCCGAACGTGTTCTGCAAACTGTCCGGCATGGTCACCGAGGCGGGTCGCGACTGGAACGTGGCCGCCCTGCGTCCCTACGCCGACGTGGTGCTCGACGCCTTCGGACCGGACCGGGTGATGTTCGGATCGGACTGGCCGGTGTGCCTGCTCGCGGCCTCCTACGAGGAGGTCGTCACCGCCGCCGAGGCGCTGACCACCGGCCTCACCGATGCCGAGCGCTCCCGTGTCTTCGGCGGGACCGCGGAACGCGCCTATCGCCTGGGCGCGGGCCGCAGGCGGGAGCGGACCGGCGGCGAAGGGGCCGAGGAGGCGGTCCGGTGAAGCTGCGCCTCGCCTACGGGCGGTCGGGGCTCGAGATCGACGTCGATCCGCGCAGGACGACCGTCGTCGAGCCCGTCCACCACAAGGCGGCCGCGGACCAGGCGGCCGTGCTGCGCGCGGCCCTGCGCGACCCGGTCGCCGGGCCCCCGCTGCGCGAGAGGGTGCGCCCCGGGCAGACGGTCGCCATCTCGGCGTGCGACGGGACCCGTCCGCAGCCCCGGCGCCTGATGATCCCGGCCGTCCTGGACGAACTGGACGGCGTGGTCGACCGGGAGGACGTGGTGATCCTCGTGGCGACGGGTACCCACCGCGGCAACGACACGTCCGAGTTGAGGGCGATGTTCGGTGACGAGATCGTGGACACCGTGCGCATCGTCAACCACGACGCCCGCGACGCGGGGCAGCTGAAGTGGATGGGCAGGCACGGCAACGGCGTCCCGGTGTGGCTCAACCGGGAGTGGGCGGAGGCGGACGTCCGGATCACCACCGGCTTCGTCGAACCCCACTTCTTCGCCGGTTTCTCCGGCGGCCCGAAGCTCGTCGCCCCGGGGCTCGCGGCCCTGGAGACCGTGCTCGTGCTGCACGACGCGGCGCGCATCGGCGACGCGCGCGCCACCTGGGGCATCACCCGGGGAAACCCGGTCCACGACGACGTCCGCGCCATCGCCGAGGCCACCGGTGTCACCTTCGCCCTGGACGTGGTGCTCAACCGCGACAAGGACGTCGTCGCCGCGTTCGGCGGCGATCTGCTGCCGATGCACGCCGCCGCCACCGCCGCGGCCGCGCGGATGGCGATGCGCCCCGTACCGGCGCCCTTCGACGTCGTGGTCACCACCAACTCCGGATTTCCGCTGGACCAGAACCTCTACCAGGCGGTCAAGGGAATGTCGGCCGCCTATCAGGTGGTCCGGCCCGGAGGAACGATCGTGTGCGCGGCCGAGTGCCGTGACGGCTTCCCCGACCACGGCTCGTACCGCAGTGTGCTGGCCTCCGCCCCTTCCCCCCAGGCGCTGCTCGACGAGATCACCGCGCGGACCGAGACGGTTCCCGACCAGTGGCAGGTGCAGATCCAGGCCCGCATCCAGTCGGGCAGCCGCGTCATCATGCACACCTCCTTCCTCAGCGACGCGGAGCTGGCCTCGGCGCATCTGGAGCAGACCCACGACATCTCCGACACCGTCGCGGAGGCGCTGGCCGCCGCGGGCCCCGACGCCCGCTTGTGCGTTCTGCCGGAAGGTCCGCAGACCATCCCGTACGTCGAAGGAGGCCGGGCGTGAACGAGGTTCTGGATCTGGGGTACGCACGAGTCGACATCGGCCGCGAGGCACGGCAGGGGCTTCCGGAAGTCGTGTACGGCCCCGGCAAGACCGTGGCGCAGATCGCCGGCATCGTCACCGGTCTCCTCGAGCACAACAGCGGGCCCGTCCTCGCCACCCGCGTGGCCCCCGACACGGCGGCGGCCGTCCTGGAGCGGGTGGACGCCGGATCGTACGACGAGGAGGCCCGGCTGCTGCTGTGGCGACCGGCCGCCCCCGCCGGCTTCCACGTCGTGGTGGCCGCCGCCGGGACGTCCGACCGCCCGGTGGCCGCCGAGGCCACCGCTGTGGCATCCGCCGTCGGGCTGGCGACGACGGTCGTCCACGACGTGGGAGTCGCGGGACTCGACCGCGTCCTGCGGGTCCGCGAACTGCTGCGGTCCGCCGACGCGGTGATCGTCGTCGCGGGCATGGAGGGCGCCCTCGCCAGTGTCGTCGGCGGCCTCGTGCGCGCCCCCGTCGTGGCGGTGCCGGTCTCCACCGGGTACGGCGCCTCGCTGGAGGGTGTCACCGCGTTGCTCGCCATGCACGCCTCCTGCGCGGCCGGAGTGACCGTGGTCAACATCGACTCGGGGTTCTCCGCGGCCATGGCGGTCCACCGCATCGCCGTCTCCCGCCCGACGGCTGATCACGGGGGCAGCGCATGATCTGCTGGATCAACCCCTTCACAGGACTGGCCGGGGACATGTTGCTGGGCGCCCTGATCGACGCGGGAGCACCGCTCGACCGGATCCGGGCCGCCGTCGCCGCCACCGGCCTGACAGGCTGGGACCTGACGGCCGAACGCGTCACCGACCACGGGCTGTCCGCCACCCGCGTGCGCGTGGAGGTCTCCGATCCGTACACCGAGCGCCGCGCCGCCGAGGTGCTCGACCTCGCCACCCGGGCGGCTCCCCGGCCCGTGGCGGACATCGCCGTCGCCGCCCTGACCGCCGTCGCCGAGGCGGAGGGGCGGCTGCACGATACCGACCCGGCGGACGTCCACCTCCACGAACTCGGCGGGCACGACGCGCTCGTCGACATCGTCGGCAGCGCCGCGGCCCTGCACGCCCTCGGCGTCACCGAGGTCGTGAGCGCGCCCCTGCCACTCGGCCGGGGCGAGGTGAACTCCGCGCACGGCGTCCTGCCCTGTCCGGCACCCGCCACACTCGCCCTGCTGGCCGGCGCGAGCGTCAAGGGCAGCGACCTCCCCGGGGAGACGGTGACACCCACGGGCGCCGCGCTGCTGCACGCCGTCAGCGCCCGGTACGGCCCGCCCCCGCCCATGACGCTGGGCCGCACCGGCTACGGGGCGGGCACACGCAGCCTCCCCGACCGGCCCAACGTCGTCTCCGTCACCCTCGGCGCCCGGACCCCGGCCGGAGGGAACGAGGAAGTGGTCGTTCTGGAGACCAACCTCGACGACGTCACCGGAGAGCTCCTCGGCCACGTCATCAGCCGCGCGCTGGACGCGGGCGCACTCGACGCCTGGACGACGGCCGCGGTGATGAAGAAGGGCCGGCCCGCGCACGTCCTGCACGTCCTCACCGCCCCGCACCACGAAGGACGGCTGCGTGACCTGCTCCTGGCCGAGACCGGCACCCTCGGCATCCGGCGGATCGGCGCGACGCGCACGGTTCTGCCACGCGCCTTCGAGAGCGTCGACGTGGAGGGGCGTCCCGTCCGGATCAAACACGGTCCGCACGGGGCCAAGCCCGAGTACGACGACCTGGCGGCCGCGGCCGCGGATCTGGGTCTGCCGCTGCGCGTCGTCGCCGCGCGCGCACTGCGTCTGAGCCGAGAAGGGGCAGGCATGACGGACCGGGAGGAACCCTGTGCGCAGTGACGACGAACTGGAGCGCCGGCTCCTGGACCGCGTGCGCGCCCTCGGCGGTCCCCTCGCCGTCGCGTACTCGGGCGGCGCCGACTCCGCCCTCGTCCTCGCCGCGGGGGCACGGGCGCTCGGGCCGGAGCAGGTCCTTGCCGTCACCGCCGTCTCGGAGAGCCTGGCCGACGGCGAACTCTCCCGCGCGCGGCACCTGGCCGACGACCTCGGCGTCGTCCACCTGACGCCGCGCACCCATGAGTTGGCCCGAGCCGGATACCGGGCCAACGGACCCGACCGGTGCTACTTCTGCAAGTCCGAGGTCCTGGACACCATCTCCGCACTCGCTCGCGAGCGGGGCTTCGACGTGGTGGCCACCGGCACCAACGCCGACGACGCGGCGGACCCCTACCGCCCGGGCATCCGCGCCGGGCGGGAGCGCGGCATCCGCACGCCCCTCCTGGACGCCGCCCTGACGAAGGCGGACGTACGCCGCCTCAGCCGGCACTGGTCGCTGCCCACCTGGGACAAACCTGCCACTCCCTGCCTGGCCAGCCGTGTCCGCTACGGCGTCGAGGTCACCTCCTACCGCCTGGCACGCGTGGACCGCGCGGAAGCGGCCGTACGGGCGCTGGCGGCCGAGGCCGGGCTGCACCCGCGGGACCTTCGGGTCCGAGACCTCGGAGACCGGACCCGCGTCGAGGTGGATCCGCCCCTCGTGGCCCTGATGGCGGCGCTGCCGGGCATCGCCGAGGCACTCGCCGAAGCGGGCTTCGCCGGCCTGCCCCACCAGGTCGGGGCGTTTCGCTCGGGGCGGCTCAACACCGAGGGGTGACGGCCCCCGGATGTTCTTGGTGCTCCTTCAGGAGGGCCGCTGACCTTCGGGCCCGCATGACTGTCGCCCTATCTTCTTCACGGGTTCGCACCGGTCACTCGTAGGATCGGCGGAACCCAGGGGTTCCAGGTACGGCTGTGGCTGTTCCGCCGCCGGATGGCTCAGGGGGCTTGGCCACCCGGAACCCTGTGACGACTCGACCGCTGGTGGGGAGACGCGCCTCGATCGCTGCGTAGGGCAACGCCGGCGAGGTCGTCTGCGGGACCAACGTACGACGATCGGCCTATTGGTGCTGGCTGCGCTGCGGCGCAACGGCGGACGAATGAGGTTTTCTCAGCGAAATGATCTACGCGAAACGGCGTGAGCCGCCGCATGTGCGAGCGATCGACGCACCACCGCAGACCCACCCTGAGCCGGATTCCGGCGACTGGTGCCGACGCATGCGGCCGTCACCAGTCGCCGGGGGCCGAGCCCCGTCAGGAGGACGGGCAGAAATTCACCTCCGGGCCGTCCCCTCCCAGTCGGACCCGGATGGTGGCCTGCAACGCGTTCGCCGCGTGGCTGATGGCCGCCGACACCGCGCCCACGTGCTGGACGTCGACGACGAGGGTCACGACCCCCGGCGTCCGGGAACCCCAATGTCCAGCGATGTGCTTCGCCAGGTCGCCGCCCAGGGTGGCCATCGCACCGGCATCGTCTGTGGCGGCACCCAGGGCCGCGAGGATGCGGTCCAGGTGCAGGACCAGCAGCTCGGAAGGCACCGCCGGCCCGGCCGCGTCCGCCTCCACGACGGGCGGTTCCTCGGAGACACGGCCCGCGCCGGTCGCCCGCACCAGCCCCTTCGCGGCGCCGCCGGGCTCCGGCACCCGGCCCCACGACCGCAGGGAGCTGTGCGCGAGGGACCGCTCTGCGGACCCCGCGGTGCGATCCTCGCGCAGTTGACTCAACCTATCCCCATGCGACGGGGTTTCCTCGGGCGCCTCCCGCGCGGCGCCGGTAGCCGCAGGCCCGCCCGCGACGTCGAGGGAAACCGGTCGCGGCGCGTCCAGGAAGGCCATGGCGGATCCCTGACCGGTGCGCGCCGGTTCCGCGGCTTCAGCCCGCGTCCCGACGAAGGGGCCGGGGGGCGCTTCGGCCGTGTGCCGGTCCTTCCGGGGGTGCGCTTCCGCCTCGGGCAAGGCGGCTTCTTGCGCGGTAAGCGGCACGTCCTCACGGCTCGCGGACACGGGCGCCCCGTCAGCCGGACCGGTGCGAACACCCGCCTCTGGTTCGGTTACCTCCTCGATCGGGCGGCCCTGCCCGAAGAGCGCCCCGCCGTCGGCGTCAAGGAAGCGGTTGTCCCACCACTGGTCGAAGACGACGTCCGCATACGAGGCTGATGCCTGGTGGGGCTTCACGGTCGCGACGTGGCCGGGTACGGGGTACTCCGCCAGCTTGAGGTTGAGGACCTGCACACGGGAGTCGGACAGGACAGTCCGCTTGAGCTCCTTCTTGAACGCCGCTACGTCATCGAGCAGGGCGTCCTGGGACACGACCTCGTCGGCCAGTTGCGTGATCTGCGTCCGCAAGGACTCTCGAAGCCCGTTGACCATGCTGTCATCGGTGTTCGCCATTCCGATGAAAGCCGTGTGACCCCCTTGCGGTCCGACCTTGCTCGTGGCGGCTGCGGTGCGGATGGAGACCGGTGGCGCGGTGGCCATGGACGAGGTGAGGTAGCGGGTGGTGTGCGGGTCGTGGGTGCCGGGTTCCTCCCGTAGATCCTCGGCCGGTCGCCGTGCCGGGTGGAGCAGCTCACGGTCCTGTGTGGAGGTGCCGGTTACGCGGGCTGTGCGCTCGGGGGGTGTGGTCGGCTCCTGTGCCGACGTGTCCGCCTGGGACGCCGGGTCCACAAACGGGACGGTGCTACCGGGCCACCGGGCGGGACCCGCGGCCAGCGAGGACAGAGGTACGCTGACCAGTCCCTCGCCGGCGGTCTGACGGAACTGGACGAGATCGTGTGCCAGTCCGGGCAGGTGTCCCTCGGCTTGCGTCTGCTGATTACCGTGCCGCGTCTGGTCATCGCGGGACGTGCCGATGTTCTTGTCCAGCTCGGCCAGCCGTTCGTTGTGCTTGTCGCGGGCCCGAGTCGCCGGTCCGTGGCGGCGCTCGGCCGCATCCAGCCGCTCCTGAGCCGAGTTGAGTTCGCCCGAAAGCCCGCGAGTCTCCTCCTTGCCGGCTTCGGCGCCGGTCAGCCCCTGCTCAGCGGCGTCGTCGTCGAGCTTCCGCTTGGCGGCGGCGAGCTTGTCGAACTCCTCCTTGGCGGCGTCGAACTCTTTCTGGGCGGCCGTGAACTCGTCGTCAATGGCGGTCTGCTGCTCCGCGAGCGACTTCCTCTCGCCGAGCAGCTTCTCTTCCGCAGCACGAGCTTCTCGCTGCTTGCCGGCACTCTCAGTGATCGTCCCGACCTCGGCCGCGAACTTCTCATAGGCACCGGCGACCCGGGCATCGGCGGTTATGAGCGACCCGGTGCGATCGAAAAGCCAGTACTGCCAACCGGCCTCGGTACGGAACACGAGCTCCACGTCGCGGTCGGCGGTGACGGCGGTCCGGGATGCCGCGTACAGGGCCCGTCCCAGCAGTTTCGCGCCGCCCTCGGCGCCGGGGGCGAGCCACAGCTGAACGCCCTGCCGGTCGGCCGGGTCGAGTCGCCGGGCCAGTGCCTCCGGCAGGTCGGCCAGCGGATGGGTGGCCCAGTTCCGCAGGTGCTGCTCGGGTTGGTCGGCGAGCATCGACCGCACGTCGTACACGTTCCGCGAGGTACGCTCGTCGGTGACGCCGAAACCGAGAACGTCCCGCTCCAGCAGCCGTGTCACCGCGCTGCCGGTGACGTGCCGTACGCCTTCCGGGCCGGCGACCGTGATGACCATGTCCACGGTTGCCTCGTAGGTGCGGTTGCCCGGCTCCTTACCCGTCAGCGGCAGGGGTCCTCCGACAGCGGGGCCGAGCTTGAACCACTCCCGGCGATGGCTCATGGTGCCCGAACTCAGACTCTGACTGATCGGCTGCTGCGCCAGCAAAGGCACCGTCGCGCCCACGGTGTGCGACATACCGGCGTCGTAGGCGGTCTGCACGTTCAGCGCGGCTGCATTGCCGGCCGTGGTGGTACTGCCGGCGGCTGTGGCGGGGATGTGCAGCCGGTCGAGGGTGACACCGCCCGCGTCGGTGATGCGCCGGGGGTTGTAGACGGCGATCTGCAACGTGGCGGGGGCTTCCTGCGGCTCCTCCCCGGGATAGGCACCCGGCATGGAGCTGGTCATGCTGACCGAACGGGGAAGGTCGAGGCTGATCTTCCCGGCCTGGATGAGTTCCCCGAAGCGTACGGCGACGGTCTCCGCGGAGGAGGAGGCGGACAGCTGCTGCCAGTCGCTGGACAGCCGTGGTGCGACCTCGTGCAGGGCCTGGACGAGCTCGGTGTGGAAGTTGACGTGGAACACCGGAGTGGGCCCGGTGGGTACGAGGCGCAGGCCGTCGGCGATGCGGTTCTCCCCCGGAGTGGCATGCGGCGTTTCGGCCGGATGGCGGGTCGAGACACCGGGCGCCAGGAGATCGATCTCTTGTGCGGGCTTGGCCGTTTCCTCGGCCGGGAACCTCAGGCCGAGGCGCACCGGTACCGTCGCGGTGCGCACCGGCCGGCCGTTCAGCATCCGCTGCGCCCAGGCGGACACGCTCGTCCCGTCGCTCGCGTAGGCGCGGATGCCCTCTTCGGGCACTCCGGTGATGACGTTGGGCGGCCACTCGGTGACGAGTTCGGAGCGCACCTCGCCGATGTAGTTGTACAGGACCACGAACTGTGCCGCGGTTTCGGTGCGAAACCAGAAGCGCTGCTCATCGGTCGCGGAGACCCTGGCGGTCTGGGAGCGCGTGGCGCTGAGGGAGAGGGCGGGAGCGGTCCGGTCCGTCCGGGTGTCCTCGGCGGGGCGCAGGTAGTTGGCGTTGGGGGTGACCGTGGTGTTGTGCTGGCGGGTGGTGGTGACGCTTCGCGTGGTGTTCGCCGGGGCATGCAGGTGCATCTGCTCCATGCCGCTGCCGAGGGCCCCCGCGTTATAGCCGCGCACGGTGCGCAGGCCGGCGGCGTCCTGGCTCGGCTTGGCACTCAGTGCGACTTCCACCAGGCGGGCACGGCCGTAGGCCACGTGGCGGAAATGGAACCGCAGAACGCCCGCGGGGCCGCGGCCGGCCAGCACGCGCAGGGCGCTCGGCGACGTGGCGTCGGCGATCCTGGCCATCACACCGGGCATATAGGACGCATGACCTGGCTGCGTGGCACCCGGCGCCTCCTGTTCCACCAGGTCGGTCAGGACCCGGCGCAGCCGGTCGCGCTGTTCGTACAGGCGACCGGTGACCGGGTCCGGGGCGTCGCTGAGCTGCGTGACCGACAGGACGCTCGCCGAGCCGAGCTCGCGCGTATGGACGAACCGTTCCGGCAGGGGGAGATCAGCGAGAGGCCGTTGGGGCGGGGTCAGGCCGTCGACGTTCCGGAACCACCGCTCGTAGTCCAGCAGTTGTGCCGCGCTCATCATGAACTGGACCCCGCGCGGCAGGTCGACGGCGACCGTGACCGGCGGCGCGCTTCCGAGGTTCACCGTGTTGCCGACCACGTTCCGGGTTCCCCGGCGGACGGTGAGGAGGATCGTCGCGTCGGCGCCCATGCGGTATTGGGTGCCGCTCTCGGTCGGCAGCCGCATCACGCCGGTGGTCGACGTGAGCGTGTCGCTCTGCTCCGTCCGTCGGGTCTGGCCGTACCGCGCGGAGGAACCGGGCAAAGCTGACGGCTTGCCCTGGCCGGCGGCGTGACCGGGAACGACTCGGGGAGCCGACTGCTGCGCGTTGAGCGCGATCGCGGTCTGGTGCCCGCTCGACTTGCTCAGGTGCTGCGACGCGGTGTCCATGGCACCGAGGTCCGTCTCGAAGTACTGGCCTCCGGTGCTGATGTGCTTCGGCTGGTGCAGATAGCCCTGGAGCTCGATCGAGATTTCCTCGTCGGAGGCCAGGCCCGGCAGGGTCAGTCCCTCCACGACGTAGGAGCCGCTGAAGATCTGGTGGGCGCGGGCGGTCAGGTTGGCCGTGCTCAGCACGGCGTGCAGAGCCTCGGCGGCGGACGTGGTCTGGTCGTGCGCCGCGGCTCCGACCAGTTTCCGCGAAAACCAGTTCGCAGCCGTGGCCAGGGGCTGCGGAGTCCATGCGGCAGCGGTCTGCCGCACTGCCCCGAGCGTTCCGTGCTGCGTACTCGCACCCGGCTGGGTACCCGTGATGATCTGGTGGAACGCGTCCCTCAGCGCGGCCGAGGCATGCATCGTGTCGACGATGGCGTCGTCGGGGAGCCTGGTCGCCCCCGGGACGGTGCTGCCCGCCTCGTCCGTCATGGCCAGGCGGCGCTCGTCGTTCCGGTCGGACGCACGGATCCTCGGGGCCGGAAGGGCGGCCTCGTCCGGTCGCGTCGGCTCGATCGTACGCCGACGCGGCACCAGGAGCGTGATGCTTCCGGGCACGGTGTGCGCTGCGGCGCCTTGTTCCGCGGCGTCCGTCCGGTCTCCAGCGACGGGCTCGGCGAACCGCACCGTGGGGTCGCTGCTCGTCGCTTCGTAGACGTCGAGCGCGAACCGCGCCGGGATCCGGAAGGACTCGACGCTCTGCTCCTGGTCGTCGTAACCCCCCACCGAGGAGTTTCGGTAGAACTGGTCCTGGCTGAGACCGGCGCCGACGGTGGACGTGTGTCCGGTCTGCCGGGAGTGGGTGTAGTCGAGGCTGGGGCCGAGCGTCCACGGCTTGCCGGCCGTCCCGACAGGGAGCTTCGGACCGCCGCCGACGCCGGCCTGCCAGCCGTAGCTGTAGCCGTGCTGCTGGGAGCCGCCGACGCTGAACGTCGACATGCCGATGAGGTGGATGTCGGGCAGGTGTCGCACATGCCGGGTGGGCTTGCTGACGTCCCGGGACGCCGACAGCCGGAGCTGCACCCGACGTGTCCCGCCGGCGGCGCCGGGCTGGTCGAAGTACAGCGTCTGCCCGCCGTCGACCATGTTGTCGACCGCGGAGCGCAGACCTGCCCAGGAACGCGCCTGCTCGAAACGGCGCAGGTTCGCCAGCTGGGCCTGCACCCGCGCCTCGCTGAAGGGCCACCACGCTGTCGGCGTGGCCGGCGGCAGAAAACCCTCCCGGCGCAGCCACTTCTCGGCCCGGTCGAACAGGACCTCCGTTCCCTCCACCTTGAAAGGAGCCGCGGACACTCCGACACTCTGGAGATGCTCCAACTCCGCCGGCAATTTCCGCAGGGTGGTGGCGGGGTCAGGCACCTCCCCGCGTGCGGACTTCGCGTTGAGAACGCGCAAGTGCATTCCGTTTTCCCAGGGCCCGAAGTCGTGTGTGACGAAGCCGCCACGGGCACGGATGAGGGTGACGGTGTGCCTCACCTGGGCCGGGACGAGTGACTGGTCCCGGTTGCTGCGCACGGAGTGCATCATGACGGCCGAGCCGCCCGAGGCGAGCGAGTCGCTGGTCTGCCACTTCCCGCCGAGTTTGCCAAGAGCGCCACCCGTGATCACCGGTTGGCGGGCAGAGGTCAGCGACGGGCCCGCGCTGCCGTCGAGACTCAGACCGCTGGACACCTTGGCCGAGCTGTCCACCCTCGTGATCTGCTGGAGGTGGCTTTCCAGGATGACCTTGCGCTTGGTACCGGAGACGGCCTTGCCGGGGACGACTTCGGTGGTCAGCTGGAACACCCCGATCGCCCGGCCGCTGCCGTCCAGCAGGGTCGGCGACAGCACGCCGCCTTGCCGCTGCATCTGGATCGTGCCCCGGAGAGCCGATTCGGAGAAGAACGCCTGCACATCCTTCGCCGAGGTCTCTGACATGCCCGCCAGCTCGGTCGCGAACTTCCGCCGCACCCCGAGCAGCAGTCTGGCGGGGTCCCTGACGTCTTCCACGCCCCATACCGGCAGGTCGTCAAGGTCTGCGGGCCTGGGCGGCTCCTCCGCGGAGTCGGTGTAAAGGTGTTCAGGGAACCAGATGGTGACCGGGCCGTGCTCCGCCTTGTCCCATGCCGTCGGCGCGTTGGAAGCGGAGCCGTCGGTGCGCACCTCCCAGACGGACTGGAAGTCGACAGGCCGGAACAGTTCACGTCCGCGCAGCACGCCGTACGACAGCACACCGTTGGTGACCACGGTCGACAGCGACAGCTCGTTGTGCGTGAGGCCGAGCGAAAGCCCGGCGTCGATCCCCTTGACCAGTGCTGCTGCGTGAACGGGGAACGAAGCGGACCAGGGCACCGACACCGTGCGGACCGTACCCGCGGACACGCCGTTGGCCGACTCCTGTATCCCGAGGGCGCGCCGTTCCACGCGCGCTGAGGGGTCCTCCTCCAGGTCGGTGGCCCCGTACCGCTGCGAGGCCGTCGGAGACGTCAGCGCCATCCGAACGTCCACACTGTGTTCCCGACCCGCCACCTGAACCATGACCCGGTGGCCGGTACTGCCCCGCAAATACGGCATGTGCACGCTGAGTTCTTCGGCGCTCAGCCGGTCGCGCAGCTGCGTCATCACCTGGTCGTGTTCAGCCGCCGACGCCTGGATACCCAGAGTCCTCATGACGTGCTGATGCAGTCCGTCGACCACAGGAGCCGGGATCGGCTCGATGTTCGTCATGCCGATGATGCCGTCGTGCCGGGAGCCGTAGTTCCGGATGTAGGCGGAGAGCTCCGCGGACCAGCTCCTGGGGGCCTGGCTGACGTCCCAGCGATCGTCCCGCTCGTCGACGTGCGGCAGGACTTCGTACGCCGCCTTGCCGGGGAACTCGGCGAGCGGCTTCAGGGGGTGACTGCGCACGACGGGACCGGAGTCGGCGACCTCTTCGAAAATCCTCAGGTCGTCCTCCGTCACGACCACGTCGGGCAGCTCGTCGGTACGCGCCATCACACCGCGGTCGTCGGCTCTCCCGGCCAGCCTGCGGAACAGCGAGTTGTCGTCCTGGGCCCGGTCCGGCAGACCCGCGTAGTGCATCACCTCGTGCAGCACGGTGGCGTCGTTCACGTTCCGGAGCCGCTGCGCTGCCTCCGCAGTGGCCGACGGAACGACGGCGTGCAGACGGAAGTGCAGTTGGTCGGAGGGGGCGGGGCCGGTGGTCCTGCTCAGCTCGATCGCCTCGGGGTGCTCCGGGGCGAGGGTGAACGACAGGTCGAAGTGGACCTGGTCACCCGAACCAGGCAACGTGAGACCGCGGTTGACATGGCGGTCCAGCAGCTCGCGCATCCGGTTCTGGAAATCATCCAGCTGTTCGGGGCCGAACCCCTGGCCGAGCCGTACCGGAAGGTTGAGGGAGAGACTGCGCACCCAGCGCCCGTCGTACGCCTGGATCCGACCGATCCACATCCGGATGAGAGTCATGCGGCCGTGCAACCTGCCCGGCGCCTGCTGGGACGGATCCCGTCCGGGATCGAACCTCTCGGTGCGCAGCAGCGCGGCAGGAGCGTCCTGCCGACGGGACCGCCACTGCTCGGGACGGATCGGCTCGCGCGACGGAACCGCCGGACGCGGCGCGACGGCCTCCTCGGAAACGGGTCCGGCCGGCTTGGCCGCAGGGGTGCGGTCGACCACCTCGGCGCGTGTCTCCGGCGCGGCGGCGCTCCCCGTCCCTTGCGGCCAGTCCTGTCGGGGGGCGGCCAGCAGCCGTTCGTCCAGCCTCTCCCGAGTCAGATCGGTGAGGCGGTGGGACGGAATCCGCACGAGTGCCCGTAGGGCCTGCTCTCGCGTCAGCCCTAGGGGCGGATGCGCCACCACGTCCCGGTACACCTCGATCACCGCGTGGGCATCTGCCGCGAAGCCATCGAATGCGGAGATGTCAAGGCTTCCCGTCCCTGCGAGGACTTCATGCAAAGACGCGGGCAGCCCGAAGCAGATCCGGTCGAGGGCGCGGGGACTCACCGATCGTTCCTTTCACGGTGGACGATGGGGCGGGATCGTCTCCCGAAAGACAGGGCTCGGTGGGCGATCCGTCCACCGCGACCAGCCCAGCCTGAAGCCCGTACGACTCTGTCTACGCGGGTCCTCCTCCGGGTTCCAGCCGAGGGAGCGCTTTTTAACGCTTTCCGAGCGCGGGGCATCGAACGGGGAAACCGAGGTGGAACGGCCCAAGGGTCGGGGTCACGCTCCTGCGCGATGATCGCGCTGGCACGTCCCCTCCCGCGGTGGCGGCGGCGCTTCGCCTGGAACGCCTCCCGGCCGGCTTCGCCACGGCACGCTGGGGGCGACGACATAACCTTCTCGCCGCTGCCGAGGCGTATGCAGTCGCCGGGCTGCACTGTCTTGGACGCGAAATGTGCACGCCCGCGAATGAGGTCGGCGAGCACGTCCCGCAGAGCCGGCACGACGGCGAGACCGCCCACGCCGAGGGCGGTGGTCAGGGGCGTGACCGAGATGCCCAGGGTCTGCTCACGAAGATCGCCGCGGAGGCGGCGACCGCGGAGCGGGACAGCGCCGGCGATGCGGGGGGGCAGTGGGTCGCAGCGGACTTTCGGTTGCGGGCCCGCTGCCGGCACCGGGCCGGCGAGGACACCGGGTTCGCCTCGTGCGGGGACGGAGGCGCGACGCCCGCGGCACGCCAACGCGCGTCCGGGCTCCCCTCGGCCACCGGGGGCCCAATGCCGGGCCGTGGTCCAGCCTCCTCCCGCACCGTCGGCACACGGCCCCCCTGCGCCCGACCCGCTTGACGGGATGTGCGGCACGACCGGTCCGGCGCGGCGCGCTTCGAGCCGGGACGGCGCCCAGGTCGGCGCGGTGCTGTCGGGGCGACCCGGCACGCGCGGGCGCACTCCGCCTCCGCGCTGCTGGGCCTGCCCCGTTCGGACCGCGACGAGCGCCTGCTGCGCCACCGCTCGCTGGCCGTCCTGCGGGAACTCGGCGCCGCGGACTGGGCCGGCCGACTGCCCGGGGAACCCCCTACGGGGTGGGCAAGCAGGTCGCGCTCGCCCGGGCGCTGGTCGGCGAGCCGCGGCTGCTGCTGCTCGACGAACCGGCGTCGGGGCTGTCCGAGGACGGCATTGCGCGACCTCGGCGAGGTCATCGCGGGCCTGCGCGAACGGATGGCGGTCGTCCTCGTCGAGCACCACATGGACCTCGTCATGCGGGTCTGCGACCGGGTCCTCGTCCTCGACATCGGCAAGGTCATCGCCCACGGCACCCCGGACGAGGTGCGCGACGGCCGGCTGGTCACCGAGGCGTACCTCGGCGACGAGGTCGGCGAGGGGATCGCGGCGGCGCCGTCCGGCAGCGCCGCACCGGCTTCGGATGGCCCCGGGAAGGAGTCCCCCCGTGCTTGAGGTACGCGAACTCATCGTCTCCTACGGCATGGTGCGGGCCCTGGACGCGGTGTCGATCAGCGTGGACCGGGGCGGAATCACCGCCGTGCTCGGCGCCAACGGCGCCGGCAAGACCACGCTCCTGCGCGTCGTCGGCGGACTCGTCCGGCCCCGCTCCGGCAGCGTCCTGCTCGACGGCGCCGACATCACCGGACTGCCCGCCGAGGAGGTCGTGCGGCTGGGGCTGGCCCATGTGCCCGAGGGCCGCGGGGTCATCACCGAGCTGACCGTCCATGACAACCTTCGCATGGCGTCCTGTGGTGCGAGGAGTTCTCGGTTCCCAGTGCCCGCGGATCGCGGCGGCCAGATCGGCCGGGCCGGCCTGGTGGGCGTCCAGGCTGGTCACGGCGTAGACGCTCTCGCGCTGGCCGGTGGGCGTGCGGCGGCGGTGGACGCGGATGGCCAGGCGGGCGTGGGGAGAACTTGAAGCCGCCCTGGCAGACCAGCGGTCGCTCCACGCCCGCAACCGAACAGCCCGCCCCCATCACCGAAGGCAAGCACTCACGAAGTCAGCCGGTGGATTCGGGCTCAGTGGACCGGTGACCGGACCGCCTGGCTCACGCGCCGATCAAGATGCCGCGGACCGCGGTCAGGAATTCCTCCGACAGCGGGTCTCCGGCCGTGGCCCGCGCCAGCGTGAGTGCTCCCACCATGGCCGCGACATCGAAGACCGCGCGGCGCCTGATGGCTTCGCCGTCACCGTCGGGCACGTCCATGGCCCGTTCGAACTCCACAAGGAAACGCTTCACGCCCTCGACGTACGACCGCCGCAACGCGCTGTCCGCGGCGGCCCGGGTGGCGTCGGTGGCGAAGGCGGTGCCGGCGCATCCGGTTCCGGGCGAGTCGCGGTGCTCGGCCGTCAGGTACTCGTCCAGCAGCCCGGCTCGCCGGCCGGAGACGTCCGTGGTCTCCTCAACGGCCTGGTTCAGCAGGGACAGCAGGCCGTCGAACGACTCCGCGACGGCGAGACCCGTCAGCTCCTCCTTCGACGCGAACTGCTTGTAGAAGCCGCCGTGGGTCAGTCCGGCCGCCGACATGACCTCCTGAACGCTGACCGCGGAGCTCCCGCGTTCACGGAACAGCCTGGCGGCCGCGGTCACCACCTCGTCGCGGTGCTTCGCCGCCTCGGCACGTGTCGCCTTGGCCATGTCCTCCTCCTTCGCCCGAAGCGGATGATCACCGCCTAATTTAAATGGTAACCCTCATCTAAGTTGACATCCCGCCGAACCTCTTAGATTATGGAAGACATCCAACTTTGAAAGGAAGCCCCCGTGAAACTCGAAGACTCCGTGGTCGTGGTGACAGGCGGAAACCGCGGCTTCGGCCAGCACCTCGTGTCGCAGCTCATCGAACGTGGCGCCAAGGTGTACGCTGCAGCCCGCAGGCCGGAAACGGTCCAGACGCCCGGAGCCATCCCGCTCCAGCTGGACATCACCGACCCCGAGTCGGTGGCGGCTGCGGCCAAGACGGCATCCGACGCCACCCTGCTGATCAACAACGCCGGAACCCACAGCCGCGCCCACCTGATGGACGGCGACTTCGAGAGCATCCGTCACGAGATGGAGGTCTCCTACTTCGGGACCCTCAACGTCACCCGCCACTTCGCCCCGGTCATCGAGGGCAACGGCGGCGGCGCGATCCTGAACGTCTGCTCCCAGCTCTCCTGGATCCACTGGCCGGACTACGGCGCCTACAACGGCGCGAAGGCCGCGGAATGGGCCATGACCAACGTGTTGCGGCAGGAGCTGGCCCCGCGCGGAATCCTGGTCTCGGGCCTCTACGTCGGATACATGGACACCGAGATGGTGTCCTACGCCCCGGCCGTCCTGAAGAACGACCCGGCCGCGATCGCTACGCTCACCCTCGACGCGCTCGCGGCCGACGAGCCGGAGATCGTCGCGGACGACATGACCAAGCTGATCAAGCAGAACCTGCCGGCGGCGCCCGGCGAGCTCAACGGCAAGGTCGTCGAGATCCTGACCGGGATCCTGAGCGCCTGAGCGCCTGAGCGCCTGAGCCCACAGTCCGTGGTGGCACGTTCGGGAGCGTGCCACCACGATCCTCGGCAGAATTACAGCGGCGTGCACCGCCCTCCTATCGTCATGCACCTGGCAATGAGTGCACTCGACGGCGGATGCCGCCATCACCGCGGCCCGCCCCTGGACGCAGCGACACGATGCCGCGCGATTGCCGCTTGACGGCCCTGTCGAGTCAACAGGAGTGCATGCCCACGGGCTCGGACCCGGCGGTGCACCGCCTGACGTGACCTCCAGCAGATTCACCATACGCATCTAGGTCGTTGAGCAAATGAACACGAACGAACGTTGGACCCCCCGCGTCTGGGGGACGCTGATTGTCCTCTGCGCCGCACTCTTCATGGACGGCCTCGACCTGTCGATGGTGGGAGTCACCCTTCCCTCCATCGGCCACGATCTGGGCATGTCGACCTCCGCGCTCCAGTGGGTGGTTAGTGGATACGTCCTCGGCTACGGCGGACTCCTGCTGCTGGGCGGCCGGGCCGCCGATCTCATGGGGCGCAGGGAAGTGTTCCTGGTGGCGCTGGGAGTATTCGCGGCCGCCTCACTCTTCGGTGGCCTCGTGGACAGCGGAGGTCTCGTTATCGCCTCCCGCTTCATCAAGGGCGCCAGCGCGGCGTTCACCGCTCCCGCCGCACTGTCCCTGATCGTTACCACCTTCCCCGAGGGCCCGCAGCGGAACAAGGCCCTCGGCATTTTCTCCGCGACCGCGGCGAGCGGATTCTCGCTCGGCCTCGTCATCAGCGGGCTGCTGACCGAAATCGGCTGGCGCTGGGCGTTCTTGCTGCCCTTCCCCATCGCCACCATCGCGTTGTTCGCGGGTATACGGCTCATCCCGCACCAGCCCGCCCCGCCGCGGGCCGAGCGCCGCTATGACAGCGCCGGGGCCATCGTGGGCACCGGCTCGCTCTCCCTGCTCGTCTACACCGTGACCCAGGCTGCCGACGCCGGCTGGGGCAGCGCGAGGACCATCGGGTCACTCGCCGGTGTCGTCGTCATGGCCGTGGCCTTCCTGATCATCGAGTCCCGCTCGGCCGCTCCGCTGGTCAGGCTCGGCATCTTCACGAACGGCAATGTCAGCAGAGCGAATATCGGGGCCCTGCTCTTCTTCGGCGCCTACACCGGCTTCCAGTTCGTGCTGACGCTCTATCTGCAGGACCTGCTGGGCTGGTCCGCCCTCACGGTGGCCATGGCACTGCTCCCTAGCTCACTGATGGTCATCCTGGGATCCACCCAGATGCCCCGGCTGTTCGCGCGGTTCGGCCCGGCCAAGATCATGGCCGGCGGATTCATCGCCTACGTGGCCGGCTACGCGCTGCTCCTGAGGATCGGGCTGCAGACCTCCTATGCGCCGGTCCTCCTGCCGTCCGTCGTACTCGTCGGGATCGGATTCGTCCTCTGCTTCTCGTCGAGCACGGTTGCCGGCACCATGAACGTCCGCGACGAGGAACAAGGCCTCGCCTCGGGCCTGGTCCAGACGTCCCTCCAGATCGGCGGCGCGATCGTGCTCGCCGTTGTCACCGCGGTCGTCACCTCGGGAAGCCACGGTGCGGCCGATGCACATGGTCAACTGGAGG
This sequence comes from Actinacidiphila sp. bgisy167, assembly GCF_057707665.1. Taxonomy (NCBI): domain Bacteria; kingdom Bacillati; phylum Actinomycetota; class Actinomycetes; order Kitasatosporales; family Streptomycetaceae; genus Actinacidiphila; species Actinacidiphila sp. bgisy167. The sequence continues at coordinate 32,192 of NZ_JBYIQP010000011.1, forward strand.
GTTACCGCACCGGGATCGCGGTGGTCGTGGGCGTCGCCCTACTCGGATTCGTCATCAGCCTGTTCGGTGTGATCACGGAACAACGCAGCCGGATCGCACCCCACCCCGAGTCCGCGGACGCGGCCTCGCTCCCGGTCGGCTGATTTCCCGCTCGCGGGGCACGCATCCCCGACCGAGCGCATGCGCCGGGTGGCGCCGCCCTGGTCGACGCGGTTCTGTTCGCTTCGGCTTGCGGGAGTCACCACAGCGCACCGATGCTCCTGCTTCTGCTCGGTGCCCCCGATGTCGTCGTGGGCGATCACGGGCTGGGAACCGGGCGGCTCGGGCGTGCCAGACGGAGAATGTCGAAGGGCCCCACCGCGACCGGTGGGGCCCTTCGACAACGTGCCCGGTGAGGCACTGGCGGAGGATATCAGGGCGGCTTCAAGTTCCGCGCTCGCGGTAGTTGTTGCGTGAGGGGTAGACAGCAGTGCAGGCACGAGCTTGGTGATCATTGTGGTGTCTTACGCCCGATGATCATGAGGTGGCCCGTGCCTGCCGCTGTATCTTCTCCGATCCCTGCCGTGCCGGGGAAGCTGGGTCCGCTGAACGTCGGCCAGGTCGCCGACCTGCGTCCCTACTTCGACTCGATCCCCGACCCGCGCTCGCGGCGGGGCCGGCGGTACTCGCTGACGTCGATCCTGCTGGTGTGTGCCTGCGCGGTTGTCTCGGGTGCCAAGAGCATCGACGAGCTCGCCGAATGGGGTGCGAGGGCCTCGGGCAGGCTGCTGGCGGCCCTGGGTATCCGCCGTCATCTGCTCGGGTGGCGGCGCACCCCCTCGCCCGTGACGATCGGGCGCGTGCTGGGCGCCGTGGACGGTGATGCCCTGGACCGGGCGGTGGGCGCCTACCTGACCGACCGGCACCACGCCGCCACCGGCGCCGCGACCAAGGCCACGGGGCAGCCGACGGCGCCCGCACCCGGGCGGCTGCGCGTCCTCGCCCTCGACGGCAAAACACTCCCGATCCTGGGCATCACCACTGACACGGACACCTACGGAACTTGATCAAGCCCTGGGGGCCGCCGAGAAATAAGTCGTGTGGAGAAGCTCTTGACGGCGCAGCTCAGACTGGGTGTTCACCGAGGAGTTATTTTTCGGCAGCTCCCTGGCCGGATGCCCCTGCCGACGGCATCCCGGCGTCCTGAACACCCAGGGTGCGATGCCGGGTGCCGCCCCTGGTGTGGTGGCACTCGGCGCCGCGCGGCCGCGAGAGGGGACGGGCGGGCCCGATGGCGAGTAGCCCGCCATATCGAACTCTCCAAACTCCGCTTGCAGGATGGGCTGTTGGGGCCGATACCGGTCCCGACACCCCGCCGGGCGCCGAGCCACGGGGAACCGTAATGCATGGCATAACCGGCCCACGGTCGCGGGCAACTCCTCCCCCGTGCATTCGGCCGGCGCTTCCCCACATGATCACCCCCATCCGGACGAAAGGACCCTGCGGAGACATCGCCTTATGGCAGACGACGCCATCACCTCGCGGATGTCATGAGATCTTCCCCCTAGCACACCGGTCTCCGTCGCCGGCGTCCGACGGTGACAGCGCAGGCCGCACACGGTCTGTGCCTGTCTAGCCGGATAGCGAGCGAGTTGGGGTCGAAAGTGCGGAAATTCCGTTCACAATACAGCAGTCCACCGTCCTTACACCTTCCGTCAATTCGATTTCAACCCGTTGACTTCCTCTCGGGACCGGTGCTTCGCTGTGCGGCGCGCACCCCAAGCCCACCGTGATATCCACGCGCCGGCGCGGGGTGAACGAGTGAGAGGAAACCGTGAAATTCACGTCCAAGAGACCTGCCGTCGGCACGGTCTTGGGAATCAGCATGCTGCTGGTCGCCGCCACCCCGTCGGCGTCCCTTGCACTTTCCGGCCCCACCGCAACGGCGTCGTCACCCGCGCCGTTCCCCGCCTCGGCGTCGGTCCCGGCCTTCCCCGCGGACTCCACGTCCACGGGTGCCGCGGCCGCCACCGGCGGACAGCGGTGGATCCCGCTGGTCACCGGCGACCGGATAGCGGTGAACGCGAAGGGCGAGATCGTCGGCGCGCGTCCCGCCAAGGGCCGGGAGGGCATCCCCATCCGGGTGGAGTCCCGTGACGGCCACACCTACGCCCTGCCCGACGACGCCCGGGACCTGGTCCGCAGCGGCCGGGTGGACCGGCGTCTGTTCGACATCACCACGCTGAGCTCGCCGGCCTACGCCGACCGCCGCGACCTGCGGCTCATCGTGATGTACGACGCGGCCCGTCCGGCGGCCAGGACGGCCCTGCGCACCGCCGGCGGAGCCGAGGTCCGGCGCACGCTGCCGAGCGTCAACGCCGACGCCGTCGCCGCATCCGCCGACGGCACCGCGGAGCTGTGGTCCGCGGTCACCGAAGGTTCCGCCGACGCCGGGAAGCGCACCGTCGCACCTGGTATCGCCTCGGTGTGGCTGGACAGCGTCGTCCAGGCGAGCCTGGACCGGAGCGTCCCCCAGATCGGCGCTCCCGAGGCGTGGGCCGCGGGCTTCGACGGCACCCGTACGCGCATCGCCGTCCTCGACTCGGGCGTCGACACCACCCACCCGGATCTGGCCGGGCAGGTCGTCGCCGAGAAGAACTTCTCCGACGCGCCGGACACGGGGGACCACTACGGTCACGGCACGCACGTCGCGTCGATCACGGCCGGCACCGGCGCCAAGTCCGGCGGCGTCTACAAGGGGGTGGCGCCAGGAGCCCGCCTGCTCAACGGCAAGGTCCTCGGCGACAGCGGCAGCGGCAGCATGTCGCAGATCATCGCGGGCATGGAGTGGGCCGTCGCCGAGAAGGCGGACGTCGTCAACCTCAGCCTCGGCGGCTACGACTCGCCGGAGGTCGATCCGGCCGAGGCGGCCGTCAACAGGCTGTCGGCCGAGAGCGGGGCGCTGTTCGTCATCGCGGCGGGCAACAACGGCGAGCAGGGAGCCGGAACGGTGGGCTCGCCGGGCAGCGCCGACGCCGCCCTCACCGTCGGCGCGGTCGACAAGCAGGACAAGCTGGCCCCGTTCTCCAGCACCGGCCCTCGCGCCGGTGACGGCGGCATCAAGCCGGACCTGACCGCGCCCGGTGTGGCCATCGGGGCCGCAGCCGCGCACGACAGCTACCTGGCCAGTGTCGCCCCCTCCGTCGCTGACGGCTACATCGCCCTCAACGGCACCTCCATGGCCACCCCGCACGTCGCCGGCGCCGCCGCGATCCTCGCCCAGCAGCACCCCGACTGGACCGGCGACGACATCAAGGACGCGCTGGTCTCCTCGACGACGCCCGGCGGATACACCGCCTTCGAGCAAGGCTCGGGCCGGGTCGACCTGCGCAAGGCGATCAAGCAGACCGTCGTCGCCCGCGAAACCTCCCTCAACTACGGTGTCGCGCAGTGGCCGCACACCGACGACCAGCCGGTCACCAAGGACCTCACCTACCGCAACTCCGGCGACGCCCCGGTCACCCTGAAGCTGACCGTGGACGCCACCGGACCGGACGGAAACCCCGCCCCCGGCGGGATGTTCACCGCTGACGAGCAGGTCACCGTCCCGGCGCACGGCGAGGCGACCGTCAAGGTCACCGCCGACACCCGCCTCGGCGGCGACACCACCGGCGCCTTCACCGGACGGGTCACGGCCACCGGCGACGGGCAGACGGTGGGCACCGCACTGGCCGTGGAGCGCGAGTCCGAGAAGTACACCGTCACGGTCAAGGCCCTCGACCGCATGGGCAAGCCGGCGCCGGCTCCCGCCTGGGACGCCCAGCTGCAGAGTCTGACGGGACCCTCCAGGGGCTCCAACATCGCGCTGGCCGGCGACACGCACTCGGTGCGCGTCCCCAAGGGCCGGTACTTCCTCAACAGCATGGTCCGGGTCGATCCGGAGGGCTCCTACGACAAGGGCGGTGACTGGTTCAACCAGCCCAACCTCGTCGTCGACAAGGACACCACGGTGACGGTGGACGCGCGCACCGCCAAGGCGCTCGACATCACCGTCCCCGACCGCTCCGCCCAGCCCGTCCTCGGCTACTTCAGCGCGGGCATCGAGATGCCCGACGGATTCGGCACCCGTTACGGGGTCTTCACCAACTCCCTCGCGCAGTACCGCACCGGCCACCTCGGCCCCAAGGCCGCCGCGGGCGACCTGCTGACCCAGCAGCTCATGACCACCTTCTCCACCGGCACGGGCGGGCACGACGAGTACCACCTGGTGTACCAGCCGACCGGCGACCGCTACCTCACCGGCTTCACCCACCACGCCAAGGCCCGGGAGTTCGCCGAGGTGACGACGAAGCTCGGAGCGCCCGCAAAGGGCAAGTTCGGGTTCGTCACACCGGTCACCGAGGGCGGCGCCGGCCTCGGCACCGTGCACGCCCTGCCCTACACCGGCACCCTGCACCTGTTCTCGGGGAACCCCTCGTGGCAGCTGGGCTTCATGCAGACCGACGCGAACGACTCCTACGAGTCCTCTTACGACGCGCTGCCGCGGACGTTCAAGCCCGGGCGCTCCTACGAGCACGTCTTCAACGTCGGTGTCTTCGGGCCGGATCTACCGGAGGACGCCGGACTCGTCGGATTCATCCGGGCCGACGAGGCGATCGACGGTCGGCTGCCGCTCTTCTCGGACAGCGAGGGGAACACCAGCGACAACAACGCACCGGTCGAGAGCGCGCGGACGTCCCTCTACCGCAACGGTGAGCTGGTCAGCACCAGCATCTACCCGATGGACGTCTTCTACATCGCGGAGAACGAGCGGGCCGACTACCGGGTCACCGTCTCGGTCAACCGCGGCGCGGTAGCCGACGTGTCCACGAGCATGACCGCGAGCTGGACGTTCTCCTCCGAGTTCGCCCCGGGGATCACCAAGCTCCCGACCTCCGTCGTGCGCTTCACCCCCGTACTGTCCCTCGACAGCACGGGCAAGGCCGGCGCGAAGGTCTGGGTGCCGGTCACCGTCCGCGGCACCGCCGCGGGCGGGAACCTCAAGTCCCTGAGCGTGTGGGCCTCCTACGACCAGGGAGCCCACTGGCAGAAGCTGAGCGTGCGCGACGGCCGGGTCCGGGTCACCAACCCGAAGGCCGGCGGCAGTGTCTCGTTCAAGGCGCAGGCCGTGGACAAGCAGGGCAACACCGTCGACGAGACCATCGTCGACGCCTACCGGACGAAGTAGCCGCGCCGGGCCGGGACCGCGGCGGGGTACCACCCGCCGTGGTTCCGGCCCGCGTACGTCCGGGCTTCCCGCGTTCGCGACGGCGCCCCGGGGCCGTGCTCAAGGCACGGCGATCACCGGGCACCGGGCGCGGCGCGCCAGGCGGTCCGCGACCGGGCGCAAGAGTGTGGTGCCGTCTCCCCTCCCGCGCCCCACGATGACGGCGTTCGCCCGGCAACTGCGACCGGCTTCCCCAGCTCTTTCGCGACGGCGCCCCTGCGGTGGACGAGCGTCCAGGGCAGGCCCGACAGGTAGTCCTCACGAGCGAGCCGCCGCAGGAGCGCCTGCACGGTGCCCGTCGCCGGACTCGTGCCGTCCATGTGGCTGCTGCACCGCGGGGCCGCCGGGGCCCCCTCCGTGCTCTTCGCGGTACACGTGCGCGCCGGGGCGGCGGTTCCCGCCGCGACCTTCGGCCCCCCCGGTTCTCCTGGCGGGCGCCGTCGCGGCGCTCCTGGTCGCCGCGACCTGCGTCCCGCGCAGCGGCACGGCCGCACGCACGCCCGGGTCCGGTGGCGGCCTCAGCCTCGTCGTTCCTCCTCTTCCTGACCGAGGGCGGCGCCGGCCTCCTCGCGGCGGCCGGCACCGAGGGCGCGGTCCCGGAAATCGACATCCGGCTCGTCAACGTGGAGTTGGTAGGCGCGGCGTGCCCTGCTGAAACACTCGGCCAGCCGTGAACGTGCCCACGGTGTCGGCATCCCGACACCTGTCTGCAAGACGCCAGACAGGCGGGTGCCCACGTCGCTCAGGTCGTCGGCACCGTGCCACCTCCCGGGAACCCCGCTTTCCGCACTCGGGAGCACGGACCGAACCGCGGTCACGCGTAGGCAGGTCTGCGCTCGTCACAGCTCCGAGATGCGCAATTCCCCCTCGCACTAAGGCGATCGACCGGACATCGTTCCCGTCGCGCTGCACTTACCGCGCAGCGGCGGCGAGATACCCCGCAGGCAGCCGCGGCGACGCCGGGGGCGACGGATCGTCATCCGGATGTGATCTCCACGTGATCGATCAGGGATTGGGTGTGATCGACATACGCACCGTTCACTACATGGGAGGAGACTCGTGGTCACGAGCGCGAGCCTTCGACAACGACGCCGAATAGTCGTGGCGTCGGCAATCACCGTCCTCGCCACACTCTTGAGCGGCCTGGGGAACACCGGGCCGGCCGCGGCACAGACCGGCACTCCGCTGCCGGACCTGCAGCCGGGCCGGTCCGACCACACCCCGGCATCGCTCACCGGCGGTGGCGCCCTGCACACCGACGCGCAGCCCGACACCATCAAGGGCCAATACGTCGTGCGGCTGCGGGAAGCGCCCGTCACTTCGTACACGGGCGGCGTCGAGGGACTCGCGGCGACGAGGCCGGCGGCCGGGCAGGAGCTCCAACCTCATTCGGCCGCGGCCGAGAAGTACCGCCGGCACCTCGGCGAAGCGCAGCGTGACGTACTCGGCGACTTCGGTGTGCGGGCCCAGCAGACGTACACCACCGCCTTCAACGGCTTCGCCGCCAAACTGACCGGAACGCAGGTCGGCGAGCTGGCCAAGGACCCGCGCGTCGAGGCGGTCACCCCGGCCCGACTCGTGAAGGCCGACACGGCGACGGCCCTGACCGCGCAAGCGGCGCAGCACACCGCACAGGCGCCGGCGCGGACGGCGTCCGGGACGGCGGCGCAGACCAAGCCGGTCCACGGCTCCGATGTGGTCGTCGGCGTGATCGACACCGGGATCTGGCCGGAGAGCGCCTCCTTCGCCGCCACCATGGCGCCGCCCGCGGGCTGGCACGGCACCTGCCAGAGCAGTGGGGACTTCCCGGCCTCCGCCTGCAACGGCAAGATCGTCGGGGCGCGGTACTTCGCCGACGGGTACCTCAGCGCCCACGGCTCGCTGCCCGAGGGCGAGAACCTCTCGCCCCGGGACATGATCGGGCACGGCACCCACACCGCCTCCACCGCGGCGGGTCTTCCCGTCAAGCACGCGATGGTCCTCGGGCACGACTACGGCGCGATCTCCGGGGTGGCGCCCGACGCGCGGATCGCCGTGTACAAGGCGCTGTGGGGCGGCATGGGCACGGACGCCGACATCATCGCGGCGATCGACGCGGCGGTGGCCGACGGCGTCCAGGTGATCAACTACTCGATCGGCTACGAGATGGGGGACGCCCAGCCGAACAGCCCGATCGGGAACGCCTTCCTCAACGCGTACCTCGCCGGCGTCTTCGTCGCCGCATCCGCCGGCAACGACGGCATGTCCGGAATGATCAGCAACGCCGAACCCTGGGTCACCACGGTCGGTGCGGCGGTGTTGCGGTCCCACGAGGCGACCGTACGACTCGGCGACGGCACGCGCATCATCGGCACCTCCATGGACGAGCTGCCGTCCCGTCGCAGCACGCCGATCGTCTTCGCCGACCAGGCCGGATCGCTCGTCGACGGGGCGCGCTACTGCTCGGCCGGAAGCCTCGACCCCGCCAAGGTCAAGGGCAAGATCGTGGCCTGCGACTTCCTTGACGCCGAAGAGGCGGTGGCGACGGTCAAGGCCGCCGGCGGTGTCAGCGTGGTGCTGTTCCAGTCGACCGGCAACGCACGCCTCAACGTGATCTACGACTTCCCGACCGTCTACCTGTGGAGCGCCGAACAGGCGGGAAGGCTCTTCAACTACCTGTGGGCGCACCGTACCGACGGGACCGCGTCGCTGACCGAGGGCGGGGACGGCAGCAGCGTCGTGGGACTGCCGAGCGTCGCGAGCCTGTCGTCCTACGGCCCCGACCAGGTGCACACCGGACTCCAGAAGCCCGACCTCGTCGCGGACGGCATCGACGTGGTCGCGGCGGTGTCGCCGATGACCGGCGGGCGTCTCTTCGACGCCTACTCCGGCACCTCGATGGCGGCCCCGCACGTGGCCGGCATGGCCGCACTGCTGCGCACCAGGCACCCGAACTGGTCGCCCGGCGCGACCGCCTCGGCACTGCGCACCACCGCCACCGACACCCGGGGCACGACCAGCCCCCTGCGCCAGGGCTCGGGCCTGCCGCAGACCTCGTCCGCAGACGACCCCGGCCTGGTCATCGAGCCCTCGGCCGCCGAACTGACCGCTTTCGCGGCCGCGGCGACGCCCGACGGCAAAGAGATCAACCTGCCGTCGATCGCGCTGCGCGAGTACGACGGGACAAAGCCGGTACGGCTCACGCGCCGGCTGACCAACGTCGGCACGCGGACCGAGACGTACACGGCGCGCGTCGACGGGCTCGCCGGGATGAAGGTGACGGTCAGCCCCCGGGCGGTCTCGGTGAAGCCCGGAGCGACCGCCACGGTGACCATCACCCTGGAGCGCGGCACCGCGACCTGGGACCGCTACACCACCGGGTCGCTGACCTTCGTCAGCCCCCAGCACCGGGTGCGCCTGACGGTCGCCGGCCGGCCGTGGGGACTCACGCCGCGGCCGTACGACGACACGGGCATCGAGTTCGGCCGCATCGGCGGGCAGGGCCAGGCGAACATGGAACCCGGCTTCACCGGCCCGCTGGCCGGCCGCACCACCGGGTACGTCCCCGTAACCTGGACGGACAAGAAGCTCACGACGTCCGTCACCGGCGGCGTCTTCTCCCCGGGCGGGGTGGGCACCCAGGGCACGAAGATCGTCGTGCCGCGCGGCTCGGCCGGGCTGGTCGTGCAGACGGCCTCGGACGACCCGGACACCAACCTCGACCTCTACCTCTACAAGGACGGCGAACTCGTCGACCGGAGCTGGGCGTCCTGGCACAGCAACGAACGCAGCGCGCGGTTCTTCCCCGAACCCGGCGTCTACACCGCCTACGTGCACGCCCGGACGACGACCTCGCCCGAGGTTCCCTACCGGCTCGGGGTGACCGTCATCCCTGAGAAGGCCGACGGGCGCAACGCCACCTTGACCGCACCGTCCCAGGTGAAGCGGGACGAAAGCTACCAGGTGACGCTGAACCCCGTGGGCCCGCAGCCCGACGTCGAGCAGTGGGCGTACACCGAGTTCCGCACCGGCAAAACCGTCGTGCCCGGCCTGCTGATCAGCTCCCGCTGACCGCGGACCGCGGACCGATGCGCTGACCGGCGCACGCCGACCGCTGGGGCCGGCCTTCCCGAGGGAGGGCCGGCGTGCGCGGCGGCGGTGGGGGCCGGGTTCGCCGTCAGCGTCTCCCTGGCCACCGGGAGCGGCCATCCGGCTCCCTCGCGCGGCGGCCGCCTACACGGTGCCCGTCGCCGGATTCGTGCTGTCCGTGTGGCTGCTGCACCGCGGGGCCGCCGGGCGCCCCTCCGCGCCCGACGCGGTGCACGGGATCGCCGTGGCGGCGGTCCTCGCCGCGACCTTCAGCCCCGCCCCGGTCCTCGTGGCGGGCGCCGTCGCGGCGCTCCTGGTCGCCGCGACCTGCGTCCCGCACGGGCGCGTACGCGCGTTGGCGGTCTGAAGGGGGCGCGCGGGAACGAGCCGCTACCGCCGCGCTCAGCAGTAGGCGTTCCAGCCCGCGCGGTAGCCGTCGCGGTAGCCACGGCGGTATTCGGAGTTCCAGCTCTGGGGACGGTAGTTGTCCCACTGGTTACGGCAGCGGGGGCGCGAGCGGGCGTCGTAGCGTCCGTCGTCCCGCCCGTCGCGGAAACCGCGCCAGTAGCGCTTTCCCGTTTGCTGGGCAAGGGTGTGCGCGGCCTGCGCCTGGACGGTGCCGGCCGTGACGTGGCCGGTGGCCGTCGCGGCCTGCGCGGGCGCCGCCGGCAGCACCGCCAGGGCTCCGATGGCCACTGGGCCTGCGAGCAGTGCGAGAGATCGCTGCGCGCGCATGGCTGTCTCCCCTCTCGGGAGCGTGCGGGGTGGGTGCGTCGTCCTCGGTCGCATCCAAGTCCATGCGCGGACAGTGCGATTGAGGAGTGCCGGGGCTCGGCTTCAGGAGTGGTCTACCCACACCCCGACCGTATCGAGCACGGTCCGCCATGTCCACTTATGGAGTAGTAGACCCGTATTGTCCCGGTCCGCGAATACCGTCCTCGGCCTCCGCCGTGGGCACGTGCGGACGCCGCCCTCGTCGTGATGGCCCGCGGCACCCTGCGGCGGCACGCGGTGCCGGGCGGTCGGCTGCCCGGCACCGCAGGACCGGCCCCGCAGGGCGGCGCGTCCGTCTCCCGGCGTACGGGAGGCCGCCGGGCACGCGCCCGGGAGTGCCCGCCCGGACCGAGCCGCCTGTCAGGTGCCGGCGGTCAGCTGCCGGCGGCGCGGCCCGGTGCCGCCGGGACCGTACGCTGCTGCGGCAGCGTCATCTCGCCGGGCTGCCCCTGACGCAGCACCACATTCCGTGTCGGGAAGGCGATGTCGATGCCCTCCTCCCGGAAGCGGCGGTGCAGGCGCTTGATGAACTCGTGCTTGATCCGGTACTGCTCCCCGTACTCCGAGGTCCGCAGGATCACCGAGAAGTCGATCCGCGACTCGCCGAAGGTGTGGAAGCGGACGGCCGCCTCGTGCTCGGGGATGCCGCCTTCGACGTGCGCCATGACCTCGTCGGCGACCTTTATCGTCACCCGCTCCACGTGCTCGAGGTCGTTGTCGTATCCCACGCCCGCCTGGACGATGAGCGACATTTGCTGCTCGGGCTGGTGGAAGTTGGTGGCGATCGCACTCGCTAGCTTCGCGTTGGGGACGATCACCAGGTTGTCGGACAACTGGCGCACCACGGTGTTGCGCCAGTTGATGTCGACGACATAGCCCTCCTCGCCGCTGCTGAGGCGTATGTAGTCGCCGGGCTGCACCGTCTTGGACGCGAGGATGTGCACGCCCGCGAAGAGGTTGGCGAGCGTGTCCTGCAGAGCCAGCGCGACGGCGAGACCGCCGACGCCGAGGGCGGTGATCAGGGGCGTGACCGAGATGCCCAGGGTCTGCAGCAGGACCAGGAAGCCCATCGCCAGCACGACGACGCGGGTGATGTTGACGAAGATCGTCGCGGAGGCGGCGACCCCGGAGCGGGACAGCGCCAGCGATCGCACCGTCTCGGCGACCATGCGGCCCGCGGCGATCGTGGTCGCCAGGATCAGCACCGCGACGAGCACCTGGTTGACCGTCCGGTCGACGACACGGGTCAGCGGCAGCGCCGCGGCGCCCACCCAGCCACCTGCCGCGAGCGCGGCCCACGGCACGGCGGTGCGCAGGGCGGTGACGACGATGTCGTCGCCGCCCCACCTCGTACGCGTGGCCCGTTCGCCGAGCCACCTCAGGGCCAGGCGCAGCAGCAGCCCGGCCAGGACGCCGGCGGTGATCGCCGCACCGGCGACGATCAGATCGTGCAGCGTGAGGGCGCGGTTCACCGGCCGCCTCCGCACAGGGGTGCGGACTCGCCCAAGGGGCGCGGGAGTTGCTGTGTGGTCACGGGTCGCCTCATCGATCGGGGAACGTTCAGCGATGTGCGGGAACGTTCGGATGCTCGCGAGCGCCGGGCCGAACGGACGTCGGCCCGGCGCGATCTGACACATCCTCCCGCAGTTTCGGCGCGCTCCGCACGCGGCCCCCGCCACCGCGACCCGATCCCGCGAAGATCGTGGCGGGCGGGCGGCGCATCGGTGGACGTGCCGGTATCCTCCCTGGTCACGCCCCTCGCTCGCTGGGCGTTCCCGTCGCTTCGTTCCGGGTGCGCGCCCGGCGGCGCCCCGGGTCTTCCTGTACAACGCCGTCGGCCTGAGTCCGGGCGGCAGCACGGGGGCTCTCCACACACCCGGCATCCCCCGGCGCGGCGGCGGACATCCGCTCCTGCCACGCCCAGGCCCGCCGCGCCGACCGGCGATGTATCCACGAGCAACTGACCGACGCCTCGCCGACGCCTATGACGGCCGCGGCCTGCTCGGTTCGGCGACGGACGCCCTGGGCCGCAGGACGACCTGCGAGTACAACGACGCCGGGCAGTCGCCGTCGGCGCGCGCGCCTGCGAGCGCCACCGCCACGCCCGGCTACGACGGCGCGGGGAACCTGACCCGGACCACCGTCCAGGCAGGGGCGACGCCACCGCAGCGGATGCCGCCGGACTCGGACGGCCGTCAGACCCCGCCCGGTCGCGGCCCGACCAACCACCCGCCCCCGTACTCGCCCGAGCCCTGCGGGGTGACCACGGCACCGCCACGCCTCGGCCCCCTGTGGTTGCATACCCCGGTGCGCGAAGAGACGGCAGGTGCGGTGATCCGGGTCCGGCGGCGGGAGGAGCGCGACCTCGACGCGTGCGTGCGGGTGCTGGCCGCGGTCCACCAGCGGGACGGCTACCCCGTCGACTGGCCCGCCGCGCCGGCGGAGTGGCTCACCGGGGCGGGCTCGCTCGGCGCGTGGGTCGCCGCATCGGACGGCGCCGTCGTCGGCCACGTCGGTCTCGGTCGGGGCGCCGAGGGCGACGCGGCACCCGGGCTGTGGAGCGCGCGCGAGGGGGCGGCCGCCGCCCCGGTCGCGGTCGTCGGCCGGCTCTTCGTCGCTCCGGCGGCCCGGGGCCACGGCATCGGGGCCCGGCTGATGGCCGCGGCCGTCGAGGAGGCGCGGCTGCGGGGCCTGCACCCGGTGCTCGACGTCGTCGCGTCGGACACGGCCGCCGCGGCCCTGTACGAACGGCTGGGGTGGACGCTGCTGGCCACCGTCGAGCAGCGTTGGGGCCCGGACCGGAGGGTCTCCGTCCGCGCCTACGCCGCGCCACGCGGGGCGACGGCGACTGCGACTGCGACTGCCGCCGAGGGTGCCTGAACTGCGGGGGCACCTGACCTGCGCGGCCCTGACCGCCTCGGCCTCAGCGGCGCACGCGGACGCCGTCGAGCGCGACGGACAGGATCCGGTCGCGCTGGGCGTCGTCGAGGAAGTTCGTCGCGCTGATGCCGGCGATCATGCGCAGTAGGTCGTCGAAGGAGATGTCGCCGCGGGCCTCGCCTGCCTGCTGGGCCCGCTCGAAGAGGGGCCCGCCGGCCTGGAACATGGACTCGCGGCAGGCGAGGATCACGTCCGACTCGGTGTTGAGGGCCTCGCGGATGGCGCGCTTGGTCACGGTGTAGTCGACGAAGCGGCGCAGCCAGGAGGTGAGGGCCGCCCACGGTTCACGGTCGGCGACCTCCTGCGCGACCTTGCACAGCTCGTCGACCTCGTCCGCGTAGACGGACTCGAACAGGTGCCGGCGGGTGGGGAAGTTCCGGTAGAGCGTGGCGATGCCCACGCCCGCGCGACGGGCGATGTCCTCCAGGGAGGCCTCGGCGCCGTTCTCGGCGAAGGCCTCGCGGGCGGCCGCGAGCAGCGCGTCGTAGTTGCGTGCCGCGTCCCTGCGGTGCGGGCGCTGGGACGCGACGATCGCGCTGACGGGGAACGTGTCGGCCGTCACTGTGCCTCCCTGTCCGGAACATTTGAAGTGGAGGATGGCCTCCGCTACATTGGAGGCATACCTCCACTTTATCAGTCGGTGTGTGGTTCCCGTCGGCGCGTGCCCCGTACGCGACGACGAGACGCCCGCGCCCTGATGTGACCCCCCACGGGCCCTGCGCCGACGCACCGCCCGTCCTCCCCCGCCCTCCCCGGCGGCCGCCGCGCGGTCACCGGTGCCCCCGGGCTGCCCGCGCGGCCCGTACGACCACGGCCGGACGAGCCCGGCCACGCCCCGTCCCGAACCGAAGAGGCTTTTCATGCCACGGAAGTCCACCACCCTCACCTTCACGGTCCTCGCGACCGGTGCAGGTGTGTTCTCCATGCTCCAGTCGCTGATCGCGCCGGCCCTGCCGACCGTCCAGGACGCCATGCACACCTCGCAGTCCACCGTGACCTGGGTGATGACGGCCTACCTGCTGTCCGCCTCGGTCTTCACCCCCATCCTCGGCCGGGTCGGCGACCTCATCGGCAAGAAGCGCACCCTGGTCGCCGTCATGCTGGCCCTGACCCTCGGCTGCCTGCTGGCCGCGCTCGCGCCGTCGATCGGCGTCCTGATCATCGCCCGCGTCATCCAGGGCATCGGCGGCGCGCTGTTCCCGCTGTCCTTCGGGATCATCCGGGACGAGTTCCCCGGGGAGCGGGTCGGCCCCAGCATCAGCAACCTGTCCGCCGTGATCGCCGCGGGCGGCGGCGTCGGCATCGTGGCGGCCGGCCCGATCGTCTCGGCGCTCGACTACCGCTGGCTGTTCTGGCTGCCCGTCATCGTCGTCGGGATCACCGCGCTGATCGCCTTCCGCTACGTGCCCGAGTCCCCGAGCCGGGCCGACGGACGCGTCAACTGGCTCGGCGCCGTCCTCCTGTCCGGTTGGCTCGTGGCCCTGCTGCTGCCGCTCAGCCAGGCCGGCCGGTGGGGTTGGACCTCCGGCCGCGCCCTCGGTCTGTTCGCCGCCGCGGTCGTGCTGTTCGCCCTGTGGCTGGCCGCCGAGGCCCGCTCCCGCAACCCCCTCATCGACCTGCGCATCATGCGGCTGCGCGCGGTGTGGGCCACCAACACCGCCGGCCTGCTCTTCGGCGCGGGGATGTTCTCGATCTGGTCCTTCCTGCCCGGGTTCGTCCAGACCCCGAGCGGCGCGGGCTTCGGCTTCGGCGCCAGCGTGACGGGAGCCGGCCTGCTGATGCTGCCGATGCTGATCGCGATGTTCCTCTCCGGTGTCCTCGCCGGCCGCCTGGAGCCCGTGGTGGGCGCGAAGCACCTGCTCACGGCCGGTGCCGCGCTCGGAGCCGTGGCCTGCGGCACCCTGGCGGCCTGGCACGACCGGCAGTGGCAGGTGGCCTTCGCGGCCGGTGTCTTCGGCCTGGGCATCGGTCTCGCCTTCGCCTCGATGGCCACCCTGATCGTGCGCAGCGTCCCGGCCGAGCAGACCGGCGCGGCGACCGGCATGAACGCCAACGTCCGCACCATCGGCGGTTCCATCGGCGCCGCGGTCAGCAGCGTCCTGGTCACCAGCCGGCTCCAGCCCTCCGGTCTCCCCTACGCCTCCGGCTACACCCACGCCTTCGGTCTGCTGGCCGTGCTGTGCCTGGCCGCCGCCCTGGCCGCGCTCCTCGTCCCGGTCCGCCGTGCGGCCGCGTGCCATGGCGCCGGACACGTGCCGACGGCTCCGGCGGAGTCCGAGGCCGTCACGTCGGGCGCCCGCGGCTGACCCCCACACCCCCAAACCACCCCGGGCGGGTGCGGCGCCCCCGTACAGGCCGCCGCACCCGCCCGCGCCCGTCCACGAACGACCTCGACGACCGGGTGACCGAACTCGGCCCGCGGCTGTCACCGGTGAGCGAACCGCCTCCCTCAACGCCCGGACTCAGGTGGGCAGAGGTTGAAAGGCCGGTCCTCGTCCCCTTCCATCACGAGAGTGATAGTGCGCCCGAGGACAGCGGCGAGTTTATTCAAGAACAGAATTTCCGGCAGCTTCGGACCGTGGTCGGTATCCAGCCGGACGGCCGTGCCGCCGCGCCCCCCGCGCGGCATAGCGAGGATGTCCCTGATATTCCGGGCTGCTTGTTCCGCGAGGTCGGCCATGCGTTCCTCCGTCACCGGCCCGGCCTGAAATTCGTCTGCGGCTGCAGACGTCATCCTCATGACCTGCCCGAATTCGAACCCTGCGGTGTGGCGTACTTCCTTGTCCCGCGTGTTGTTCGGCTCCGGCTCGAGTACTCCCGGATCGGCGGCGGTATTGCCGGGTCCAGCGAGCGCCGTGTCCATTTCAGCCGGCACCGTGACCGGCGACACGGCGGGCGCGGGCACCACTGCCGGAGGCCGCCGGGTGGTCGTGAAGAGCCAGGCGGGAGGAGTCTCCGTCACCCGCAGCAGGGTTTCGCCGGTGACCCACCGGCGCCCCCGGGGGCCGCCCACCTCCACGACGGCGACAGCACGGAGCAGGTGGCCCGTCAGTCCCTCGCCCTGCGCGTTCACCATCGGCGTACCGAAACGCAGCAGTTCACGTCGGTTGCTGCTGATGGCGGCGGTCTGGCCGAAACGAGGATGGTCGCCGCCGGTCGGCACCGTGAACGTGCCGCGGTCCGCGGAACCGTATGGCGAGGAGACCCCGAAGTTCGTTTCGAGCACGAGGGTGCTGTCGACCTGGGATGTGAAACCGTCGGTCGCCGAAGCGATATGGTCGATGGCGGTGTCCTTGCTCGTGACCTCCTTTCTCACCACGAAGATCTTGACGCTCATCTCGGTCTGCGAGTGGGTTGCGCGCGGACGGCCGACAAAGGCGGCGACCCCGCCCGGTTCCTGCAGAGTGATTCTCCCCTTGGCCGCCAGGGTGGCGATTCGGATCATCAGCCCCTCGCCGGACCGGGTGTTCTGCGCACGCAGATCCTGCCGCAACGACGGGTCCACCTCACGCAGCGCCTGGGTCAGCAGATCCAGGCCGGTGAATTCGTAGATCTCGAACGGACGGCTGGGCACCCAGGGGCCTGCGGCGAGCAGCGTCCGCAACTCCGGAGGAACCTCCATCTCGACGACCAGGCTGCCCTGGGGCGGCTCCGAGAGTACGGATTCCCGGGGGTCGCTCCTGAACAGCAGGGGTTCCGTCGTCCGAGCCTGGTCCGCGCCGGTGACCGTGCCGTCTGCGACAGGGGCGACGGGGGCCTCCGCTCCGTTGAACCGCAGGCTGACCTCGGCGGGCACGGACTTCCTGGTGTGCCTGATGACGGTGTGCTGCTGCTGCCCGCTGAGCAGGGACACCACCGCGGAGGGGTGAAGAACGCTTCGCACCGCTGTGCCGACGATGCGGACGAGCAGCGCTTCCTCCAGGGGCCGGGTGCTGACATCGATGACGTACTCGTACGGTACACGGCTGAACTCGACGGTCGAGCCGAAAGTCCGTTGCCAGGCCCGTCGCTCACGGGTGGAGCTCGCGGTCTGCGCAACGGAGTTCACCCGGCCGGTGGTCAGCGAGAACTTCGGACGGTGGCCGCCCGTGGTCTGTCCTGCGGGGGCGGCGGTGAACAGATGGCTGCTCGACCGCGTACCGCTGATCTGCGTGGCACCCGGGATGTGGAGAGCGCCGCCGTCGCCGTTGGTGTGACCGTAGATGTTGTCCATACCGCTGGTGCTGGTGACCGTCCGGCCCCGGATGCCCTCCAGGTCGGCGGTCGGATCCGGCCGGGCCGACAGGGCGACCTCCACCAGCTGCGGGCCGAGCCAGGAGAAGTGGACGAAGTGGAAGACGGAGCGGCCGTCCGGGCCGGCGTTGGGCAGGGTCCGCAGCCCCACTGAGCCGGTGGCCTCGTTGATGCGTGTCAGCACGCCTTCGACGTAGGCGGGATCTCCTGGCCGGGTCACACCCTGCGCGTGCTCCTCCACCACGTCACGCAGGACGTCCCGCAGGGCGTTGCGCCCTTCGCGGAGGTGGACCTCGGTCACCACGGCGAAACCGAGAGTGCCACGGCCGCTGCCCTCCTGCCGGTACCAGGACGGCAGCATCCTGTCCGGCGTGGCGGCGGCGGGGATCTCAGCCTGTGCCGTCGCAGGGAGCAGTCGGGTCAACTCGGGGTGGTTCTGCAGGTCGTTGTTCATCAGGAGGAACTCGACCGCGTGGGGGACGTCCAGCACCGTCGTCTGCTCCAGACGGGGGGCCGTCTTGACCACGCCTGCCAGCGTCCGCCCGGCTGCCACGACGGTGACGACGTAGTGCGCGTCCGCGGCGAAGCGGTGCGCGACCGTGGTGTCCTCGCTGGTGACGCGGAAGACGCCCGTGTTGTCGAGTGCGCCGACGCCCTCGGCGGAGGTGGTGGCGTACTGGTAGCTGCCCGACGGTGTGAACGACCCCGCTCCGGCCTCGTAGCTTCCGGCCAGAGTCGCGCCGAATCTGTGGGAGGACTGGCCGGTGACGGTGGACATCGACGTGTTGGTGGACTGGAGCCAGCGCTCCGCGTCCATCTTGGGCGCCTGCGGGAGCACCTGCAGATTCGTGAGATAGCCGGTCACGCTGACGGTGATGACCGTGCCGCTCAGGAGGCCCGGGGTACCAAAACCCTCGACGTCATAGGAGTCGCGAAATATGCGCAAGGCGTTCGCGGCGATGTGCTGGGGCGACAGTGCGGCGTACACGGCTTCGCTCGCCATGGACTCCGGGTTGGCCGCGGGCTCGCCCACCGCGGCCTGCCACAGCCAGCGGCCGACTCCGGAGGCCTGGTCACCCACCCACTTCGTGAAGCCGTTCATCCCCCGCCAGACCGGGGACATGATCCCCGGTTCCTGGGGCACGACGGCTTGCCCGCGCCGGGGAGGGTAGGTGGCGGGCGGCGGCAGCGAGGAGGACGAGGTGCTCGGGGTTTCCCGCCTCGCCCCAGCTGTGTTCGTGGCGTCGTCCGGGTAGCGCCCCGGCAGGTCCAGGGGCTCCTGGGCCAGCCGGGCGGCTTCCTCCTCGATCTCGCCGAGCAGGCTGCGGACTGCCTTCTGCAGGTCGCCACTGCCGCGGATGTCGGTGAAGAGCGCGGTCTCGGGTATCCGCAGGACGCCGGTGTCGTAGGTGCGCCCCGCGCGGGGCAGCGCCAGGCTCCGGGTGTCGGCGTCGGTGGAGCGTCTGGCCACCACCGGTCCGGGACGCGGTTGGGTGGGGGGTCCGTCGAGGGTCTCGTAAGTCGGGACGATCAACCGTGCGGAACCGTGCACCGGATCGAAGGCGGCACCCTCGCCATGGCTGTAGGAGATCGTCATCCGGAAGGTGACCGGGACCTTGAACCTCTGCACTCCGTTCTCCGTCGGACTGAGCACATAGTTCTCGAAGCCGCTGCCAAAGCCTGCGGCGTCACTTCGGCTCGTCTGCCGGCTGTACGTGTACTGCCCGGTGGCCGCCTGCAGCGGGAGGTTGCCGTGTCGGCCCAGCGGGTTGGTGACCGTCGCGCTGACCCCGGCGTTCCAGGCGTACGGCGTGTTGTTGAACTGCTCGTTGCCCACGATGGACGAGCCGATGTAGTTCAACGTCTGGACACCCGGGTAGCTCCACTCGTGCACCACCTGGTCGTCGCTGTTTCCACTGCCCTGTCCGTCGCCATGCCGGCGCTCCGCGGTGAGGGTCAGGACGACGCGTTCGGTCCCGGCATACGTGGGCTTCTCGAACCACACCTTGGTGCCGCCGTCGGGCATCTGGGGGAAGGCCGCCCGTAGCTCCAGACCGCTGCGCATCTGGTCGAGCTTGCGGGCGTTGACCAGCAGCATGGCGCGGCCGGCCTGGTCCGTCCTGACCGGACTCTCTTCGTCCGGCGGCAGGAAGTGGCGGTCGCGCAACCACTGCTCGGCTTGTGTGAACAACGGCTCGGCGCCTTCGACCCGCCCTACCGTCGTGGTGATTCCGAAGCTCCGCAGATCGCTCATCTTGGGCGGGAGATGCCTCGGTCCCTCCGGGGCGTGGCCGAGCGAGACCACCGACGGCACGAGCATGGGCAGCGGATAGGAGTGTCCGCCGTGCATCGGTGTGCCCGGTGCGGCCTCGACGGGCCCGGCATCGGCACGGATCAGCGTCACACGCGCGTGGAGATCGGGCGTGACATGGAGCAGTGGCGCGGCGGACCGCAGGGATTGCGCCGTACGAGCGCTTCCACCCGAGTTGAGCGTGTGGCTGGACTGGTGCAGCGCACCGCCTTGCGCGGTGATCTGACCGCTCCTCGGGGTGTCTTCCGAGCCCAGGTTCGCCCGGGACACGCCCAGGGTCACGCCGGCCCCCAGGGCGTTGGTGGTGGACGCGCTCACCTGCATGCGCGTGGACCTCAGGACATAGGACTCCAGAACCGTCTTCTCCGAGGTCGGCCCGGTGATGGCCTGAGTGTCGCTCAGGGTGCCGGTCAACCGCAGATACCCAAGGGCGTTGCCGGTCCGGTCATACAACAGGGGGGAGTTTACCGAGCCGTTGACCATGCTGATGACCGACGTGCGGAGCACGCCCTCGTCGAAGAACGCGCGCAGCGCATCCTCGGAAGCCTCCGACAGGTCCAGCGAGAAGGACGCCATCACGTCGGCGAAGAGCCGGTCGTGCTGAGGGAACGCCTCCACTCCGAACAACCGCTCGTCGGACACGGCAAGTCGGGAGACGTCGGGGGGAACGGTCTCGGGCTTGCCGGGGTCTGCCACCGGCAGCGGATTGTCCTGGAGAAGGTAGGTGGGGAACCAGACGACCAGGGGATCACCGCCGTCAGCGGTGACGGGTTGCCAGCCGTCGTCCGGGATCCGGCCGGAAACCAGTCGCCGCAAGGCGTCGCCGAGCCGCAGTTCCCATGTCACCTCGAAGTCGTACGGCCAGTGGCGACCCCTGCTCCGGAGGAATTGCATGGGTTGTGTCGTCGTACTCGCAGCCACGTTCGTCGCGAACTGGTTGTGTGTCAGGTTGAGGCTGAAGCCGACGGGTAGCGTCCACTGACCGCTCCCGGGAATCGGGAACGTGTGGTTGAAGGCGTAGGACATGACGCGGTGGTTGCTGGTGGCCGCGGTGTCACCCGTTTCAGCCATACCGATCGTCCAGGTCTGAGTCGCTACCGGAGGACCGTCGGGCATGGGATCGAGTTGTTCCGCCGAGGGGCCGGTCGCCCTCAGGCTCGCACGCAGGGAGATCGGGTAGCGCTTCCCCCGGTACTCCACGGTCAACGGAAGGCCGGAGACGCCGAGCAACCTGCCCCATTCATAGCTGAGCAGGCGGTCGGTCAGTATGCGGTTCACCGAGAGCCGGAAAGCCTCGTCAGAACCTCGATCGCCCTCGACCCTGTCGATCACCTGCTGCCGCAGCATGGCCATCGTCGACTCCGGGACCGGCCCTATGTGCACCATGGCCTTGGTGCCCGTGTGCCTGGCTCCGAAGCTGAGCACGCTGGCGGGGATCGTCGGCTCGTCCTCCTCCGTGAGGTCGTCCGCAGGCCCTCCGCCGTTCTCGGCAAGGGGTGGATGAAGGGTTGACGCGGTGCTGGAGGCGGGAGTGGGAGGGAGGACGTCGGTGTCAGCGGTGACGTGGTGGTCGTACGGCTCCTCGGACACGTCCGGGAGGTGGGAGTGCGCTTCGGAGGGGAAGGTGCTCATCGGGGCCTCGATCCGCTCGCCTCCCCAGGGCGCCTCGAACTCCTGCGGAACGACCGGTGACCGGCGCCGGGCGGCCGGCACGACATCCGGGTCACCGAAGGCCGGCACGAGTGGAGTGTTCCTTGCGGCGTCGGCAATGGTGGTGTTCACGCGCTGCTCCGCACCGCCTGCGGTCAAGGCTGCCAGTGCGGACTGAGGTGGTCCGAGGAATGCCTGCCCCGCCGTCCGGGCAGGCGGCACCGTCACCTGGGAGAGCACATCCCGGTACGCCTCGGCCAACAGTTGTCTCGCCCGGTTCACCGCGGCCTCGAGCGACTCACCCTGCAGCCGCTCCGCCAGGTCCCTCTCCAGCGGAAAACAGTCCTGTCCCTCACCGGCGACACCGCTGTTTGTTTTCACCGCACGCCACATCCTTCCCCATCGGGCGCCGCACATCCCCTGAGGAGACGCCAGCACCCGACCGCGCAACAAACGGACACCAGCAGCAAAAGAGGTCGGGGCTGAGCCGATCCACCGGACCCTCGATGGCCCTCCACGGTTCCCCGAACTTTAGTAAGCCTTTTTCACCTGGGGGAATAAGAGAGTGTTTCGCGTTTGTGAAGCGGGTCGGGTCAAGGGCGACCCGGCGTTCTGGTCCGGCCCGTGCGGACGACGGCCACCGGCTGATCCCAGCACAAAGGGAAACAGCCCGTGCGAGTGGAACGCACGGGCCGGAAGCACTGGATTTACCCTGCTCGAGTGTGCAACTCCGATCTGCACTCGGGCGGGTGAGCGCACGCCTCGGCGTTTTCAGGCGGGGATGGCACCGGTTTTCAAAAACCGTTCGAGCGCCTCCGTGTACGGCGCCGTCTGCAACCCCTGACCGGCCAGCCAGCCGTCGGAGTAGTAGGTGTCCAGGTACCGGTCACCCGGATCGCAGATCATGGCGACGACGCTTCCCGAGCGACCCGTCGATCGCAATTCGCCGACAATACGCATCGCCGCCCACAGCCCCGTGCCCGTCGAACCCCCGGCGCGTCGTCCGGTGAGGCGTTCCAGCATAGTCAGCGCGGCAATTGAGGCCGCATCAGGAACGAGCATCATGCGATCCACGATCTGCGGCAGGAAACTCGGCTCCATCCGGGGACGTCCGATCCCCTCGATACGGGAGCCGCCGGGACGCACGGTGTCCGGATCGCCGCTGACCCAGCCGTCGAAGAACGCCGATTTCTCCGGGTCGGCGACGCACACCCGGGTGGAGCGCTCGGTATAGCGAACGTAGCGGGCGATGGTCGCCGAGGTCCCTCCGGTGCCGGCGGTGGTGACGATCCACTCCGGCTCAGGATGCCGTTCCTTGCGCAGCTGGGCGAAAATGGACTCGGCGATGTTGTTGTTGCCCCGCCAGTCGGTCGCCCGCTCGGCATAGGTGAACTGGTCCATGTAATGGCCCCCGCTGACGGCGGCGAGCCGCGCAGCGGTCTCGTGGACCTCTGCCGCGGAGTCGACCAGATGGCATCGACCGCCTTGTTGCTCGATCAGCCGCTGCTTGGCACGGCTGGTGGAGCGCGGTATGACGGCGATGAACGGAACGCCGACAAGGGCGGCGAAGTACGCCTCGGAGACCGCGGTCGATCCGCTGGACGCCTCGATCACCGGACGCCCCGGGAGGATCCACCCGTTGCAGAGGGCGTAGAGGAAGAGCGACCGTGCCAGGCGGTGCTTGAGACTGCCGGTCGGGTGGGTCGACTCGTCCTTGAGGTAGAGCTCGACGTCCCACTCCTCGGGGAGCGGCAGGCGCACCAGGTGCGTATCCGCCGAGCGGTGAGCGTCGGCGTGCAGCTTTCCCACGGCCTCGCTCACCCATGCCCGATGAACGTCGTTGCTGCGGTCCACGTCCAGTGTGGTGGCCGCGTCGGCTCCCGCTGCCGGGCGTGTGCCCGCATGCGCCTTAGACATCGTGCACCACCACGTCCCGGTTCTCCGCCGAGATCTCCATGACGCATCCCACGGGCGCCTGCCGGCTCACCGCGTCCGGCCGGAGCGCACCCTCCGAGCCGATCACCAGCCTGCCGCCCTCGGTGCGGTGGTAGAGGTCGAAGTACGTCGCGCCCCGCCGCTGGATGACCTCGGAGTCCGGGCTGTGCTCGTTGTACGCGAACAGACCGGAAGGTGTGAGCAGCAGGCAGTTGAGGCTGACGTATGCGTCCGCGAGCATGCGGATCTCCTCGGCGGTCCTGGCGACAGCCTTGGCCGGCGGTGTTCCCCTGTCGAGCAGCGTGCGGACAGCGAGGTAGTAGCGTTCGCTGTCGGTGTCGCCCTCCGCCGTCCTGAGCAGGTCCGGGTCGATGGACGTGTCGAGTATCTTCCTGGGGTTGAAGTCCCCGTTGTGCAGGAAAGCGGCTCTGGCGTCACCGAACGGATGGGTGTTGCCCTGGTGCACAGGCAGTCCGGGGCTGGCCATGCGGAGATGCACGACGGCCATGTCGGTCACGCAGGTGTCCAGCAAGGACCTGAGCTTGGCGCTGCGGTCTCCGCGCTCGGGTTCTTTCGTGATCCGGATCGCCCCGTGCGAGTCACGGTAGGCGACGCCCCATCCGTGCTCGTGCTCGCACGCCATGGCGAGAAACGGTTCCAGGTCACCGGTGAGCAGTTCGCTCACCGGTGCGGGTCTGTCGGCGACGACGCCCAGGAAACGGCACATGCGAGATCTCTTTCTGTTCTTCTGTGTGCGTCAGTGTGGTGAGGTGAATCGGTGGGCAGCCCTGGCTCGGGAGTCGCGAGGCTTCACGCAACGGCGACAGCCGGCAGGGCCCCGCCCGGCCGGGGTACAACGGCCGCTTGCGTCGCCGGACAAGGCGGCAAGACGCAGCGGAGCTGCGGCGACCGACGACGCCACCAGGCGAGAGCCGTCGATCCGCGACGCCGCTCCGCCTATACGCGCGGGCTCTTACCGCCGATGCTCCGCTCCAGCCGTCCGGCGGCTGACGCCAGCGCGCAGTTGAGGACCACGTAGACGGCGGCCACCACCAAGTAGGCCTGGACCACGGTGTGGTTGAACTCCCCGAGCACCTTGGCGGCGTTCAGCAGCTCCAGGAAGCTCACGACATAACCCAGGGTGCTGTCCTTCAGCAGCCGGATCAGCTGGCTGACCAGGGCCGGTGCGGTCAACCGCACCGCCTGGGGCACCACGACACAGCGCATCGCCGTCCAATGACCGAGGCCGAGGGCGTACGCCGCCTCGGTCTGACCAGGCGGCAGCGCACGGACTCCGGCCCGGAAGATCTCGGCGAACACCGCTGCGTTGGTCAGCACGATCGGCCACACCAACTGCCAGAACAGCGGGACGTGCAGGTTCGCGCTGGGCAGGCCGAAAAGGAACGCGTAGATGAGCAGCAGCAGCGGAACAGAGCGCAGCACCTCGACGTACACCGACGCGGGCCATCGAAGCAGCGGCGTACGAGCCATGCGCGCCAGCGCCAGCAGAGCACCGCAGGGCAGCGCGATCGCACAGCTGACGAGCGTGACCTGGGCCGTCGCCCACAGCGCGGTCAGCAGGTAGCGAATGACCGGCCACTGGCCGAAGACACGCCACTTGTCCCCGTCCAGCTGGCCGTGGGCCGCGAACTGGTGCACCACCACCACCGCGGCGGCGGCGATACCGGCCAGCGAGACGGCGGTGCCCACCGCGATCCTCCGCCGGCCGCGCGGGCCCGGCGGGTCGAAGAGGCCTTCGTCCTCCCCTTCGAGTCGGGCGAGCACCGCGGGCACGGTCCGGAGGCGGGCCGCGCCGCGCCGGTTGGCCTTGGCTGACAGATCAGACGGCGCGGACGGTGGTGAGTCCGCAGTCAGGTCCGCCCGTCCTGCCACCGTCCCGCCCGCAGGTGCGTTCAGTGAGGGGGTCAATGCTCAGGACACCAGCCTTCGGTCGAGGGCCCCGGCCACCCGGCCGATGCACAATGCGAGAGCGACATAGCAGACCGCCGCGGCGCCGAAGGTGACCATCGCCTGTGCGTATTGCTGGTCCAGCAACTGCGTCTGGCCGGTGAGTTCGTCGGTCACGCCCACGGCGGCGGCGAGCGAGGAATTGAGCAGTACCGCGATGAGCAGGGAGGCCACCGGCTGGATGACCGACCGCAGTGCCTGCGGGAGGATCACCAGGCGGAGGGTCTGGCCGAATCCCAGGCCCAGC
Organism: Actinacidiphila sp. bgisy167; assembly: GCF_057707665.1. Classification (NCBI taxonomy): domain Bacteria; kingdom Bacillati; phylum Actinomycetota; class Actinomycetes; order Kitasatosporales; family Streptomycetaceae; genus Actinacidiphila; species Actinacidiphila sp. bgisy167. The sequence continues at coordinate 57,563 of NZ_JBYIQP010000011.1, forward strand.
GCACGAGCCGCCTCGATCTGTCCACGCGGAACCGCTCTGACCCCCGACCTCAGCACCTCGCAGAAGAAGGCGGCCCAGTACAGGCCCATCGCGGTCACCGCGGTCCAGAACAGCGAGTAGACCAGCCCGATCTCGGGGAGCCCGAAAACGAACAGGGTGAGCAGCACGAGCAGCGGGACACTACGGACCGCGGACACGTAGAACCGTCCGAGCAGTCGCAGCGGCACAACCGGGCTGACACGGCAGAACGCCAGGAACGCGCCGATCAGTGCCGCGAGGACGAAGGTACAGGCGCTGATCTCCGCGGAGACCAGCAGCCCGTGACCGAACACGCCCAGGTGGGCGACGACGAAGGTCATGACAGATCAGTCGATCGTGGGCGGGGTGGGAGCCGGGCCGGGCACCTGGGTACCGACGGTGGCCTTCCACACCTTCGCCCAGGTGCCGTCGGCCTCGACCTGCTTCAGCCAGTTGTTGACGAAGGCCTTGAAGTCGGGGTCGTCGAGCGAGAGCCCGATGCCGTAGGGCTCCTGGCTGTAGGTGCCGGGGAGTACCTCGAGGCCGGGGTTGGACAGTGCGTTGCCCGCGAGGATTCCCTGGTCGAGGACGTAGGCGTCGGCCCGGTGCTGGCTGAGCGCCTGAACGCACTCGGTGTTGGTCTCGAACAGCTGAATCTTGGCCGAGGGCGCGGCTGCCTTAATGGCCGTCGGCACAGTCGACCCGGATTGGGTGATCACCGTCTTGCCGGCCAGGTCCGCCAGCGACTTGATGCCCGTGGTCCCCTTACGGACCTGGATGGCAAGGCCGTCGGTGTAGTAGGGGCCTGCGAAGTTGACGAGCTTCTCGCGCTCGGCAGTGATCGTGTAGGTGGCGAAGACGGCGTCCACCTGGTGGCTCTTCAGCAGCGCCTCGCGCGTCTGTGCGGTGACGTTGACCAGCTTCGTCGACGGCTTGCCGATGATGTACTTGGCGAGCAGCCGGGACATCGCCGCGTCGAAACCCTCGACCTTGCCGGTCGTCGGGTCGAGCAGGGAGAAGAGCGCGGCGGTCTGGGTACCGCCAACGGTGAGCGTACCGCGCTCCTTGATCTTGGCCGCGGTGGATCCCGCCGGTATCTGCGAGGCATCGGCCGGCTTCTCAGCGGCGATCAGCGCATCGATGGCCGATCCGTCGATGGCCGCCGGACGGGCTGCCTTCCCTCCCGGCACGGCCTCGGTCGTCGCGGATCCGCTGGAGCAGGCGGTCGAGAGCAGGGCGACCGCGGCGAGGGCAGCGGCGGCGGCGGCACGGCCTCTGCTGGTACGGGGGACTTCTCTGGACGTGGTCATGTGCAATCTCCTGTCGGGATGACGAGTTGGCGGATCGACGTACGAAAACCACGGCGGTCGGCGGTCGGAGCTGTGGCGGAAGCGGGGACAGCCGCTGCAGGAACAGCCGCGGACCTGGAGGGGCCCATCGGGGTGTCCGTCAGTGCTGCAACACCCTCGACAGGAACTCCGTGGCCCGTTCGTGGCCGGGTTGCTCGAAGAAGCGTTTCGGCGGGGCGATGTCGAGGATTCGGCCCGCGTCCATGAAGACGACCCGGTCGGCGACCTCGCGGGCGAAGCCCATCTCATGCGTGACCACCAGCATGGTCATTCCGCTGGACGCCAGCTCGGTGAGCACATTGAGGACTTCCTGGATCATCTCCGGATCCAGGGCCGAGGTGGGCTCGTCGCACAGCAGGACCGACGGTTCCATGGCCAGCGCCCTGGCGATGGCGACTCGCTGCTGCTGGCCTCCGGAGAGCTGAGGGGGGTGGGCGTCGGCCTTGTCGGCCAGGCCGACCCGGGCCAGCAGCCGTCGTCCCCGCTCCTGCGCCTCCGCACGCGACAGGCCGCGCACCTTCACCGGAGCCAGTGCGATGTTCTCCAGGGCCGTCAGGTGCGGAAAAAGATTGAACGACTGGAAAACCATGCCCGCGTCGGCCCTCAAGCGGGACAGCGCACGCCCCTCGGCCGGCAGGGGGACCCCCGACACCTCGATGGTGCCGGACGAGATCGTCTCCAGGCGGTTGACGCAGCGGCAGAGGGTCGATTTCCCTGACCCCGAGGGGCCGATGATCGCCACCACCTCTCCGCTGTGCACGTCCAGACTCACATCGTGGAGCACCTGGGCCGTGCCGTAGTACTTGTTCACGCCCCGCAGACGCACCAGCGGGGCTCGGTCCGCCCCCGCGGCGGCGGAAGAGGCCACGGGGTTGTCAGAGGGTTCGATCACAACGGGGCTCCTGCGATACAGCGCCGAGACAGCCTGTCGAGGGCCAATTCCAGTCGATCACCCGCGCATATGTCCAACGGGTCATTTTTCGTGGACTCATCAAAAGTCTTTATGGTTTCATCTGCGTGTGGACGTACAGCAGCTTCGCGTGCTCGCCGAGGTCTCGCGCACCGGCTCCTACACAGCCGCGGCCCAGGCCTTGGGCTACACCCAGCCCGCGGTGAGCTACCAGATGCGCCGCCTGCAGCAGTCCGTGGGTGCCCCGTTGGTCGTGCGCGTCGGGCGGGGGCTGCAACTCACCGAGATAGGGCACGCGCTGGTCCGCCACGCCGACACGATCTTCTCTGCTCTCAGAGCGGCCGACCAGGAGATCTCCGCGACCGTCGCGCGCAGGGGCGGCCTGGTGCGCCTGGTGGCCTTCCAGAGCAGCTGCGTCACGCTCATGCCACGCGTCATCGAACGGCTGGGCACACTGAGTCCGGATATCCGCATCACCCTGACGCAGGCTGAACCGATCGACGCGCGGAAACTGATCAGGAGCGGCGAGGGAGAACTCGGCCTGCTCTGCAACTGGGAGAACGAAAGCCTGCCGGAGGGAGAGGAGACCATGCTCCGGCTGGAACTGTTCACCGACCGCCGTTGCGTCCTCATGCGCGAGGATCACCCCCTGGCCGGCCAGGAGACCATCCACCTCGCCGACCTGGCGGACAGCGACTGGGTGATGGAGAGCATCCGGGACCGCTTCACGGCCGCATGCACCAACCTGGGTTTCTCACCCCGCGTGGTCGCCACGGTGGACGATGCACTGGCCATCCAGACCCTCGTGGCCTCCGGGCTCGGTATCAGTCTGATGAACGAACTGGCCCTGCGTTCCTACGTCGTTCCCGGGCTCGTCCATCGCCCGCTGAAGAGCTGGCCGCTTCGTCGCACCTACCTGCTCCTGTGGCCGGACATGCTCCAGGTCCCTGCGGTAGCCGCTACGATCCGGGCGGTGCAGTCCGTGGTCCGGTCCGAGTGGGAGCCTGTCTGGGGCCCGGAGAAACCAGCGGCCGACGGCACCCCGATCATCGACCTGGCCCCCCGGTGTGATGGGCCCGCGGGGGCCCATCCGTGAACCGCGGTGGCCCGGGGGATGCGTGCGGTCACTGGGCGACTCCGAGGAGCTGACCGCCCGCGCGCGCCGGTCCCGCGGGATGAGGCGGGACCGGGCGACCGGACCCTCCCGCACCGCGGTGAGGGGATCCACGCGGGGACGAAGAAGCCCCCGAAGACAAAGCACGCCCCAACCCGGAAGTCCAGGGTGGGACGCCCGTCGTGGCGCCGTCAGCTGGTACCGGCACCAATACCGGGATGAGCCCGGCCGCGCACGTCATGCGGTGGCGCAACCGCCTCGCCGCCCCGTGACCGGGTCCCGTCGCGCGCTGCCCCGCCCGCTGCGCGACGCCGCCCGGTGACGGCGCGGCGCGATCCGGGTACCGTACGCGCAATGCGGATCCTGCATCTCTCGGACACCCACCTCGACCGTTTCGGCTCACCGCAGGCGGGTGGGGTCAACGCGAGGGAGTCGCTGCGCGGACTGCTCAACGACCTCGAGCCGGTGGCGGACATCGACGTCATCGTCATCAGCGGCGACATCGCCGACGACGGGTCGCTGGACGCGTACCTCTCCGTGCGCGACATCGTCCGGGACTTCGCCCTGCGCCGCCAGGCACCGGTGTTCTACAGCACGGGCAACCACGACGAGCGGCGCGCCTTCGCCCGGGCGCTGGGCAGCGGGCACCTGCGCCCGGACGGCCGCAACCACGCCCTGACGATGCTCACCTCGCCCGCCGGGGAGCGGGCGGCCGTGAGCCTGGTGGACGGCTACCGCTTCGTCACGCTCGACTCGCTCGTGCCCGGGATGGGTTACGGCCTGCTCGGCGGGGCGCAGCTCGCCTGGCTGAGGGAGGTCCTGTCCGTACCGGCCCCCATGGGCAGCGTGCTGGTGCTGCACCATCCGCCGATCACGCTCGACGTCGAGGTGCAGCGTGCGCTGGGCCTGCGCAACCCCGGTGAGCTGGCCGACGCGATCCGCGGCACGGACGTCCGGCTGATCCTCTGCGGCCACTTCCACCTCCAACTGTCCGGGCACCTGGAGTCCGTGCCGGTGTCGGTGACGCCCGGGGTCGTCGGCCGGGTCGACCTGACCGCGCCGACCGGCACCGAGCGCGCCGTCCGGGGAGCCTCCGCGACCTTGGTCGAGATCGGCGCCCACGGCGGGCCGCTGATCCACACCCTGCACGCGCGCGACCCACGCGCCGGCGAAACGATCTACGAGCTCGACCGGCAGGAGGTCCGTACGATCATCGAACGCCTGGGACCGGGCGCCCGGACCGAGCACGGCGGCTGACCTCATGCGGGTGTCCCGCCGTTGCTCCCACCCGCTTCCCTGGCGACTCCTGACGCCGTCCGCTCGACGGCGGGTCAGGAGGGGCCCGGGCCGCCCCGGCCTGCCCCTTTCCGTAAAGATCCGCCCATATGTTGGGCCGTTCTCGTGATGCGCCGAGTCCGGGTGAACGGGGGCGGCCGGCGGGCCGTACAGGCTTGTCGGCGGCCCGGGCTCTCCCGTCCGGGTCGCCGTCCCTCACTGTGGCTCGCTCGGAAGGAACGTCGGGTGTCGCTCTCCAGCGCTCATCAGCGACCGTCAAGGGACCAGGCGGCGTCGACGGAGCGACAGCCCCCGGACGGGACCCCGTCGAAGACGGCCGAAGCGGAGCCGGGGGAGCCGGCGGAAGCGGCAGAAGCGGATTCACCCGCCCCGGAGGCAGCCGCCGGCGGCGGTGCGGAGGAGGAACAGGGCACGCAGGGGGACTCCGGCGCGCCGGGCTCGCCCACCCGCCGCCGGGAGCGGCATCCGGGCGTCCGGCGCGCCGCGTCGTGGAGCCTCACGGCCCTCGCCGCCGTCCTGGTGCTCTCCGCCTTCCTGATGCCCGATCGGCTCTCCCGTCTGACCGTCTCGCATTTCGCCCGTGTCCCGGCGGAGCCGATCCTGCTGGCCGCCCTGCTGCTCGTGCTGCCGCCCCGGCCGCGGCGCGCGGTGGCGGTGCTGACCGGTGTCGTCCTCGGTTGCCTGCTCGTCCTCGACTGCGTGGACATGGGCTTCCACCAGACGCTGCGGCGCCCCTTCCACCTGCTGTTCGACTGGCCGCTGTTCGCCGACGGGCTGTCGTTCCTGAAGGACTCGGCCGGGCGGAAGACCGCGTACGGCGCGCTGGCCGCGGCCCTGGTCGCCGTCCTCGCCCTGCTCGTCCTGATGCCGCTGGCGGTGGTGCGGCTCACCAAGGTGATGGCGCGGCACTCCCCGGTGGCACGCCGCGGCGCCCTGGTCGCCGGCGTGGTCTGGATGACGTGCGCGACCCTCGGCATCCAGGTCGCCGGGACGAACCTCGCCGCCAGGAACGCCAGTCTGCGGGTGCGGGGCCACGTCGATCTGGTGCGGCAGGGCCTGGCCGACCAGAAGGCGTTCGCGACGAAGCTTGCCGACGACCCGTTCGCGAAGCTCCCGCCCGAGCGCCTGCTGTCCGGACTGCGCGGCAAGGACGTCATCTTCACGTTCGTCGAGAGCTACGGACGCGGCGCGGTCGAGGACCCGGCGCTGGCCACGGGGATCGACGCGGTGCTCCGCGACGGCACCCGCCGGCTCGCCGACGCGGGGTTCTCCGCCCGCAGCGGCTGGCTGAGCTCCCCCGTCACCGGAGGGGGCAGTTGGCTCGCCCACACCACCTTCCTGTCCGGGCTGTGGGTCCCGGACCAGCAGCGCTACCGCTATGTGAGTTCCAGCGACCGGATGACCCTGACCAGCGCCTTCAAACGCACCGGCGACTTCCGGACGGTCGGCATGATGCCCGGCGTCACCCGGGCGTGGCCAGAGGGCCGGTTCTTCGGCCTGGACCACGTCCACGACTCGCGCGGCATGGGCTACCGGGGGCCCAAGTTCAGCTGGTCGCCGGTGCCCGACCAGTACACACTGTCGGCCTTCGAGCGCCTGGAGCACCGGAAGGCGGCCCGCCGGCCGATGATGTCGGAGGTCGTCCTGGTCTCGAGCCACACCCCGTGGGCCCCGATCCCCCGCATGATCGACTGGGACCGGGTCGGCGACGGCTCGGCCTACCACGCCGTCAAGAAGGAGGGCAGGGACCCCAAGGAGGTCTGGAGGGACCCGGCGCAGGTGCGCCGGGAGTACGGCAGGGCGATCCAGTACTCGCTCACCAGCCTCATCGAGTTCATGACGAGGTACGGCAACAGGAACACCGTGCTGGTCTTCCTCGGCGACCACCAGCCGGTGCCGGCGGTCGTCGGTGTCGACGCCGGCCGGGACGTGCCGGTCGCCGTCGTCGCCCACGACCCCGAGGTGGTGGACCGGGTGTCCGGCTGGGGATGGAGCGAGGGGCTGCGGCCCGCGCACGACGCGCCCGTTTGGCGGATGGACGCCTTCCGCGACCGCTTCCTGAGCGCGTTCAGCGCCCCGCAGCCGTAGCCGCGCGGCCCGCGGCCCGCGGCCCGGGTCCCGTCGTCCACCGCCGGCCAGGAGGCCGCGCGGGGCGCGACGGGCCCCCGGGGTCGCACCGGGGCGGCACTGGGGAAGACCGGCTGCCCGCGCGCCCATGGCCGTGGTAGCGTCACCGCGCAGTGACGACCGAGGAGGTGAGAGCAATCAACGCTGTATCAGGCCGGGTGCTCCCCTCCCGCACGGCTGCGCGGACCCTCTGACGCAGGTGTCCCCGGGAGTGCCCGCAGGCATCCCGAAAGGCACCGATCCATGCGCATCACCTCGCAGACGACCGCCGACGGCATCTCGGAACACCACTTCGTCCTGGGCGACATCACCGGTGTGCTCTGGTCCCCCGCCGGCGCGGACGGCGACCGCCCGCTGATTCTGCTGGCCCACGGCGGCGGCCTGCACAAGAGGGCCCCGGGCCTCCTGGCCCGCGCCCACCACCATGTGACCGCCGGGGGCTTCGCGGTCGCCGCCATCGACGCGCCCGGCACGGCGACCGCCCGCGCACCGCCGCCGACGAGGCCGCCGCGGCCCGCATCAGGGATGCCGTGGCCTCCGGCAGACCCGCCGCCCCGCTCGTCGCGTCCCACAACGCGGCGCTGGCCGCCCGCGCCGTCCCGGAGTGGCGCGCCGCCCTCGACGCCCTGCAGGGCCACGGCCGCGTCGGCCCCGACGTCCCGGTCGGGTTCTGGGGCCTGTCGCTGGGAACCGCCGTCGGCGTGCCGCTCGCGGCCGAAGAACCCCGGATCACCGCAGCCGTGCTCGGCCTGCTCGGCCACGAGTCCCTGGCCGGCGCGGCGGGCCGGATCACCGTCCCGGTCCGCTTCCTCCTTCAGTGGGACGACGAGCTGGTGCCGCGGGCGTCGGCCCTCGCCCTCTTCGACGCCTTCGCCTCCCGCGACAGGACCCTCCACGCCAACCCGGGCGGGCACCGCGACGTGCCGGAATCCGAGGTGGAGAGCGAGCACCGCTTCTTCGCCGACCGTCTCACCCGGGCCCCCGGTGCACGGCGCGCACGCCTCTGACGCCCGGCCGCCCACCGCCCTCGTCCGGCACGACGCCCCTCGCCCGGCACGACGCCCCTCGTCCGGCACGGCGCCTCGCCCGGCACGGCGCCTCGCCCGCCACGACGCCCCTCGCCCGGCACAACGACTCGCCCGCCACGACGCCCTTCGCCCGGCACAACGACTCGCCCGGCACGGCGCCCCTCGCCCGGCACGGCGCCCTCGCCCGGCACCGCTCCGAAAGGACTTCGCCATGCCCTTCTTCCCCTCCTACGACGGCGCCGAGCTCGCCTACCACGTGCTCGGCTCAGGCCGCCCGCTGCTGTGCCTGCCCGGTGGGCCGCAGGACTCGGTGTACCTCGGCGACCTCGGCGGCCTGTCCGCGCACCGGCGGCTGATCAGGCCGGACCTGCGCGGCACGGGCCTGTCCGGGCTGCCGGAGGACCTCGCCTCCTGCCGCTGCGACCGGCTCGTCGACGACGTCGAGGCCCTGCGCACGCACCTCGGCCTCGGCCGGATGGACGTGCTCGCCCACAGCGCCGGGGCGAACATCGCCGCGCGGTACGCCGCCCGGCATCCGGGAAACGTCGGCAGGCTCGTCCTCGTCACCCCGAGCGTCCAGGCCGTCGGCATCCCCGTCTCCGGCGGCCTCCGGCGCGAGACGGCCCTCCTGCGCCGGGACGAACCGTGGTTCGCCGAGGCGTTCGCGGCCCTGGAGGCCATCACGGCGGGCGAGGCCACCGCCGAGCGGTGGCAGGCGATCGCGCCGTTCTCCTACGGCCGCTGGGACGAGGCGGCACAGGCCCACCAGGCGGCCGAACGGACGCAGACGAGGGACGAGGTGGTGGCCGCGTTCGGCGCCGAGGGGGCCTTCGACCCGGACGGCACCCGAGCCGCGCTCGCCCGGCTGGCGGCGCCCGTCCTGCTGCTGGCCGGCGAGACCGATCCCGGGGCGCCCCCGGCCGCGGTCGCCGCGTACGCCGGCCTGTTCCCGGACGCCGCGCTCGTCGTCCAGCCCGGCGCGGGGCACTTCCCCTGGCTCGACGACCCCGGCCGCTTCGTGGCGGCCGTCGCGGACTTCCTGGCGGACGGGGCCGAGGTCAGGGCCTCATGACGTACGCCGGTGCCGGGCTGCCCGTACCGCGCGCACCAGCACCGGCGGAACGAGGTCCTTGGCGATACGGCGCGCGGCGCGGGCCCGTTCCCCGGCCCGGGACGCGTGGCCGCGGGGCGGCGCGTGGCGGGAGACCGGCGCGGCCGGGGCCTTCGCCCCCGTCCCCCTGATGCGGATCAGGGGCGCGCCCGCCACCTGGTCCACGGCGTGCCACAGGTCCTGACGCGTCCTCAGCCAGCTCAGCAGCTCCTCGCCCGCCGGGGCCGGGTCGCCCCAGGTGCCGTAGAGCTTGGTGCTCGTGACCACGATGGGCTTGAGTCCCGACGTCGCCACCGCCGCCCAGACGGCGGCGGCGACGCCCGGGCAGTGCTCGCTGCGGAAGTCGTCGAAGGCCGCGATGCCCTCGGGGGCCAGCAGCTCGCGCGTCGCCTCGATGTCACCGCGGACGTGCTCGTACAGATGCGAGGCGTCGACGTGCACGAAGCGGCAGCTGCCGGCGTCGACGTGCGAGGTGATCACCGAGGTGGGTCCCTGCACCATGGTGGGGAGCCGGTCGTGGAAGGCCAGGTAATTCGTTTCGAAAGCGCGCCGGGTCAGCGTCGCGTAGGCCTTGTCCATCTCGGCGCTGTTGGGGTCGTCGACCGCCGGGGAATCCCACAGGTCGCAGACGGTGAAGCGTTCCCCCGGGCGGAGGTAGTTCCCCGTGAAAATGGCGCTCTTCCCCAGATAAGCGCCGAGTTCCAGTAGGTCGCCCCGGTGCTCCCGGTCGCTCTGCCGCCGCAGGAACCAGTCGAAGAGCAATTGGTCCACGGGCCAGAACCAGCCTTTGACGTCCGCGAACCGCTGCGGCCGCGGAATTCCGTCCACGGTTTCTCCCGCATGTGGCATGAAGGCTCCCTGGAGAGGTGCTCCGCCGAACTGATCGTGAGGATATCGATCCGCGGCCCGTATCGTGGGACGCCGCCTCGCGAGGGCATCGCGCCGCCCGCGCCCGCCGTGCCGGGGCCGCTTGACCTCAAGGGCGGTCGAGGTTCTACGGTCGGTCCATGAGCATGGAAACCACGGCCTGGACACAGCTGCACAGCGTCATGAACGCCACGCAGGACCGCCGTCCCCTGGCCCGCGACACCCTGCGCCGCGTCGGCGCCTTCGCCAGGCCCCACCGGCGCCGCATCAGCGCGTTCGTCCTGCTGAGCATCGTGACCGCGCTGCTCGCCGTGGCGACCCCGGTCCTCGCCGGCCGGGTCGTCGACGCGATCGTCTCCGGCGGCGACCCCGGGCGGGTCACCACGCTCGCCGTGCTCATCGCCGTGATCGCCCTGGCCGAGGCGGGCCTCGGGCTGCTGGGGCGCTGGCTGTCCGCGAACCTCGGCGAGGGCCTCATCCTCGACCTGCGCACCGCCGTGTTCGACCATGTCCAGCGCATGCCGGTGGCCTTCTTCACGCGGACCCGCACCGGGGCCCTGGTCAGCCGTCTCAACAACGACGTGATCGGCGCCCAGCGCGCGTTCAGCAACACACTCTCCGGGGTCGTCGGCAACGTCGTCACCCTGCTGCTGACCCTCGGCGTCATGCTCACCCTGTCCTGGCAGATCACCCTGCTCGCCCTCGTCCTCCTCCCGGTCTTCGTCGTCCCGGCACGCCGGATGGGCACCCGCATGGCGCGCCTCCAGCGGGAGGCCGCGGCCCACAACGCCGCCATGAGCACCCGGATGACCGAGCGCTTCTCGGCTCCCGGTGCCACCTTGGTGAAGCTCTTCGGGCGGCCCGCGGACGAGTCGGCCCGCTTCGCCGAACGTGCGAGCCGGGTCCGGGACATCGGCGTGCGGACGGCCATGGCGCAGTCGGCCTTCATCACGGCGCTCACCCTCGTCTCCGCCCTCGCGCTGGCGCTCGTCTACGGGCTGGGCGGGCACTTCGCGCTCACCGGCGCCCTCGACGCCGGCTCCGTCGTCACCCTCGCCCTCCTCCTCACCCGGCTCTACGCGCCGCTGACCGCGCTCGCGGGCGCCCGCGTCGACGTCATGAGCGCCCTGGTCAGCTTCGAGCGGGTCTTCGAGGTGCTCGACCTCGAGCCCCTCATCACCGAGGGGCCGGACGCCCGCCCGGTGCCGGACGGGCCGGTCGCCGTCGAGTTCGAGGACGTCCACTTCGGCTACCCGTCGGCCGACAAGGTGTCGCTGGCCTCGCTGGAAGAGGTGGCGACGCTGGACACCCGCAACGGCGGCAAGGTCCTCCACGGGATAACCTTCCGCGCCGAGCCCGGCCACACCGTCGCCCTCGTGGGCTCGTCCGGCGCCGGGAAGTCGACCATCGCGCAGCTGCTGCCCCGCCTGTACGACGTCGACGCCGGCGCCGTCCGCGTCGGCGGCGTCGACGTCCGCGATCTGACGGCCGCCTCCCTGCGCGCCACGGTCGGCATGGTCACCCAGGACGGCCACCTCTTCCACGACACCATCCGCGCCAACCTGCTGCTCGCCGCGCCCGACGCCACCGACGGCGAACTGCGCGACGTCCTGCGCCGCGCCCGTCTCGACGGTCTCGTCGCCGAACTCCCCGACGGCCTCGACACCGTCGTGGGCGAGCGCGGCTACCGCCTCTCCGGCGGCGAGCGCCAGCGCATGACCATCGCCCGGCTGCTGCTGGCCGGCCAGCGCGTCGTGATCCTTGACGAGGCCACCGCGCACCTGGACAGCACCTCGGAGGCGGCCGTCCAGGAAGCCCTCGCCGAGGCCCTCGCCGACCGCACGGCCGTCGTCATCGCCCACCGCCTGTCCACGGTGCGCGCCGCCGACCTGATCCTCGTCGTCGAGGCCGGCCGGATCGTGGAGCGCGGCACCCACACCAAGCTCCTGGCGGCGGACGGCCGGTACGCGGAGCTGTACCGCACGCAGTTCCAGGAGGAGGCTGTGCCGGGCGCCTTGAGCTGACACGCTCCGGTATCGGACCGTCGCCCGTCCCGGGGGGGATGCGATCCTCACGCTCGCCTTTTCGACACGACGAAGCGGAAGCCCACGGACATGCGCGATCTCCTCCCCGAAGCCCCGAAGAAGCAAGACTGGTTCACCCAGATACGGAACCTACCCGTGTGGCAAGGGGTGCTCGTGGCAATGCCGTTCGGGCTGCTGTTCATCGGCGGCGCGATCGGCGGCGCCCTCGGGGCTTTGGGGGCCGTGGCCAACCTGAGGCTCGCCCGGACCTCGCTGGCGCCCGCGGCGAAGGCCCTGAGCATGGCGGGCGTCGTCGTCGGCTGCGTGATCGTCTACTTCGCCGTCGCGGCCGCGCTCGCGGCGGTGTTGCAGGGCGGTGCGCCGCCCCCGTTTCGCGTCAGGGCCACGAATTCCCGGTGACGCGCCGCTCGGCTCACCCCGGGGTGGTGGCTTCCACCGATCGACGATGTCCTGCTGCATCTTGGATGGGCAGCCGGCGCCGGCGGGCGGGACGGCGTGCGGGCTCGACCGCGACCGGCTCCGCCCCGTGACCGGGCGGAGCCGTCCCCGGGCGTCCGGTCAGGGCTTGACCAGGACCTTGCTGATCAGCGGCAGGTGGTCGGAGGCCGTGGGGTCGCTCTGCACGACGCGCGTGACGAGCGGCTTGACCTCGTCGGTGGTGTAGATGGCGTCGATGCGCTCGGTCGGGGCCTCGGCCGGGTAGGTCGCGCCTTCTGCCGGGCCGTGTGCCGTACGGGCCCACGCGTCGGTGTAGTGCGACTGCAGAGGCTGCGACTCGGGCGCGTCCGGCAGGGCGTTGAAGTCGCCGACGAGGACGGCCGGCTGCTTGTCGCCTATCAGGTCGACGATCTGCGGGGTCTGCTGGAGGCGGTCGGTCTGCGAGCTGGCGGCCAGGTGGGTGCAGTAGAAGTGGACGGACTTGCCCCGCACGTCCAAGGTGGCGTGCAGCAGGCCGCGCTGCTCCTGCCCGGGCGAGTTGTAGAGCCAGGTGTTCTCCGACGCCGTGATCGGGTAGCGGGACAGGATCGCGGTGCCGTACTGGATCCGGTGGTCGCTGCCGGCCGGGGGCGCCTTGTCGATGTTGGCGCCGAACACGACGTGGTAGCCGAGCAGCTTCGCCAGATCGGCGGCCTGGTCGGCCCAGTCGCTGCGTGCGGAGTAGTGGTTGTCGACCTCCTGCAGCCCCACCACGTCGGCCCCACTGCTGCGGACGACGTCCGCGACGCGCGGGACGTCGAGCACGTCGTCGGTGCCCTGGGCGTGGTGGATGTTGAACGTCATCACGTCCAGCACGCGCGCGCCGCGCCCCTCGGCGGCGGGGGCGTGCCCCGTGGTGGCCGAGGCGGCGCCGGTGGTGGCGGCGGTGAGCGCGCAGACGACGGCGAGTGCGGACAGGGTGCGGCGGAGCATAGGGGGTCCTTCTGGGACGGCTTCGAGGAACTCACCGATCATGGTCGCGCCTCCTGGCGACCGCGTGACGGCCAGGTGAAGTCCTCGTCCCCTCCCGGTGTCGGAGGCGGCACGCGGACAACCGGTGCACTGTCGGCCCTAGTCTCCGCGCGGGTTTGAGTGCTGCGCCGGTTCGAGCGGGACGGGGAGGGCGGCGGAGTTGGGCGGTCATTCGCCATCAGGTCGATCCGTCTTCTCTGTATGACCATGACATGCCACCAGGGTGCGGGACATGCGTCTTCGTCACCTCGCCGCCTTCGGTCTAGCGGTCGCCCTCGGCCCGCCCGCTGCAACCCCGTGAACGCGCCGAAGCCCTGCCGCTCCGTGGAGAGCTGACCGACGACGTGAGCACTGCCGCAGGGGCCGGACGCGCGCCGTCCGGCCCCTGCGGCACTGGCGGCTCCGGGATCCGTGTTGACCCTCGACCTGGTGGAGGAGGCAGAGTCCCCGGTGTGGAGAACGACATGCGCAGTATCGGTGAGCTGGCCCGGGACAGTGGACTGGGCGTGAGCGCGCTGCGGTTCTACGACACCGCTGGGGTGCTCGTCCCGGCCCGTGTGGACCCGTCGAGCGGTTACCGCTGGTACGTCCCCGAGCAGCTCGCGGAGGCCCGGTTGCTGGCGCGGCTGCGCCGGACGGGCATGCCCCTGGCGGACGTCCGCCTGGTGCTGGCCGCCTGGTCCGGAGCGGACACCGGTCTCGTCCGGAAGCTGCTCGAGGCCCAACTGCGCCGACTGGAACGGGGGCTGTCCGACGCCCGCGCCGAGTTCTCCGCGATCCGGGCGCTACTCGACCGCAAGGAGAACCTCATGACCGCTCCCGTCACCGACGCCGCCGTCCGCCTGGCCGTCCCTTCTCCGGACCTGGCCGCCGCACTGGACGCGGTCCGCTTCGCCGCCGGGACCGATCCCGAGCTGCCGGTGCTCGGCGGTGTGCTCTTCGACATCGAGGGCGATGCGCTCCACGTCGTCGCCACCGACCGGTACCGGATGGCGGTCGCGCGGACCGCCGTCACGGGGCACGGCGGGCCCCGCCGGCAGGTCGTCGTGCCGTCCCCGCTCGCCGGGGCCATGCGGGCCCTGCTGGACGGAGACCAGGCGTCCGTCGACCTCACGGTGGACGGTGACCTGGTCGTCCTGGCGGCAGGCGACCGCCAGGCCGCCGGTCGCTGCCTCGACCACGACTTCCCCGACTACCGCCGCATCGTGCGGCTGCCGGAGGGGCGCCGCGTCCTCGTCGACGTCCCGGCCCTGCGCTCCGCGCTGGAGACCGGGCCGGTACGCGCCGGCGAGGCGCGGGAACAGGACGGAGCCGCCCCCGCCGTCAGCATGCTCACGGTGGCCGCCGACGGCACGGTGGGCGTCTGCGAGGACGGCGAGGAGGGCCCCGACGACATCGCCGTCAACCGCGAGTACCTTCTGCAGGCACTCGCGGCCGGAGCCTCGGAGCGGCTGGAGCTGCAGTTCGGCGCTCCCACGGCCCCCCTGGCGATCCGCCGGCCGGACGCCGAGGGCACGTTCTCTCTCCTGATGCCCGTCCGCCTGGAGGCCTGAGCGCGCACGGCCGCCCGCTCGCCGTCACACCGCCACGGCCACCCGCTCGCCATCACACCGCCACGGCCGCCCGCTCGCAGAACCAGTAGCCGCTCACGAGCACGATGGGCGCCGTCATCGCGGGCAGGGCCCAGCGGTGGGCCGGAGTGCGGCGCAGCAGCGCCAGGAGCGGGAAGGCCAGGGCGATGACGGCGAGCTGCACGACCTCGACGCCGAGGTTGAAGCTGAGCAGCGACCGCCGGCCCGCCGTCCCGGACTCGAGCGGTCCGGAACGGCGGGCGGTGCCGCGGGCTGTCGCGCGAAGCCCGGACGGGCGGTACGTCGCCACCTTGACCGGGCACAAGACCCTGCGCCTCTGGGATGCCGTGAGCGGTCGGGAGATGCACCGGATCGTCCACAACAAGTACCTGAGCTCGTTGGCCTTCAGCCCGGACAGTACCCGGATCGCTGCGGCGGGGGAGTGGAGGGCGGGCCCCTGGCTGTGGGACACCGACACCGGTGACCTCCTGTCAGAGGGGCGAGGATGCGGAGCCGTCCACATCACGTTCAGTCCGGACGGCACAAGGCTGGTGACCGCGAGGCCGAGAACCTGGGGTAAGGGGTGGACGGTCTCGATCCAGCATGTGACCGACGGCAAGGAGCTCACGAGCTTCCGGACCCGTGACACATCCCAGCACTGCAGCGGGAGTCTTGCAATGAGCCCGGATGGACACCGACTCGTCGTGGCGGGTGGGACTCACACGTTCGTCCACGACTCGCTCACCGGGCGAGAACTCATCAAGGTCGACCACGGCTACTCGGTGGTGTGCTCTGTGGCGTTCAGCCCCAACGGCGACTGGTTCGCCACCGGCGTCGGCAAGACGGCGCGGCTCTGGGACAGCCGGGCGGGCGAGGAACTCCTCAAGATCACACACACCAAACCGGTGGTCTGTGTGGCCTTCAGCCCCGACGGCACCCTCCTCGCCGCCGCAGGCCGCGACGGGGCCGCGCAACTCTGGTCGCTCACCGAGGGCTGAGCCTCCCCCGTCGGCAGCGACCGCCCCGCAGCCCGGCCTCCGCCAGAGCGCGGGCAGAACGGTGGGAACGCCCGCCCCGTATGACGGCCCCGGGACCGGCCGCGCACGGGGCGCGGGGCACCGCGCGGCGCCTCGGCCACGTCACCGGGACGGCCCAGCGCACCCACGTCGCCCACACCACCGCGCGGCCCCCGGTGAAACGGGACATCGCAGGTCAGGGCCACCCTCCCCCCTCCCGCGCCGGTCGGCCGGCGCCGCCTCTCTTATCGCACCGAATGTCGCGGATGGGTAGATTTTCGAGGAGCCGCCCGAGGCGTGGCGCAATCAACCCTTCGGCCCGTCGAGGCCGCCGGAGAACGGGGAAACCGACGATGGCCACTGACTCACCCGTGCAGCTCGGCATGATCGGGCTCGGTCGCATGGGCTCCAACCTCGTGCGCCGGCTGATGCGCGACGGCCACTCCTGCGTCGTCCACGACCTCAACCGCGACGCCGTGCTGGAGCTGGAGAAGGAGGGCGCGACCGCCGCCGCCTCCCTCCAGGACTTCGTGGCGAAGCTGGCACCGCCCCGGAAGGTGTGGCTGATGCTCCCGGCGGGGGTCGTGCAGTCGACGCTCGACGAGCTCACCGCCCTGCTGCAGCCCGACGACACCGTGGTCGACGGCGGCAACTCCTACTACCGCGACGACATCGCCCGTGCCCGGCAGCTCGCCGGGCGCGGGATCCACTACGTCGACTGCGGCACGTCCGGTGGCGTCTGGGGGCTCGAACGCGGCTACTGCCTGATGATCGGCGGCGAGGACGAACCGGTGGCGCGACTGGACCCGGTCTTCCGCACCATCACGCCCGGCCGGGGCGACGCCGAGCCCACCCCCGGGAGGACCAGGACCGACGGAACGGCTCCCGAGGGCTATCTGCACTGCGGGCCGAGCGGCGCCGGCCACTTCGTGAAGATGGTCCACAACGGGGTGGAGTACGGGATGATGGCGGCCATCGCCGAGGGCCTCAGCATCATCCGGCACGCGGACGCGGGGCTCGGGCGCAGGGCCGTCGACGCCGAGACGGCGCCGCTGCGCGAGCCCGAGGCGTACCAGTACGAGATCGACGTGGCCGAGGTCGCCGAGGTGTGGCGGCGCGGCTCGGTCGTCGGGTCCTGGCTGGTCGACCTCGTCGCGGACGCGCTCGCCCGCTCGCCGGAACTGTCCCAGTACACGGGCCGGGTCTCGGACTCCGGGGAGGGCCGCTGGACGGTCCAGGCGGCGATCGACGAGAGCGTGCCCGCCCCCGTCATCAGCGCCGCGCTCGCCGAGCGGTACGCGTCGCGGGGCTTGGGCGAGTTCGGCGGCAAGGTGCTGTCGGCGATGCGCGGCGAGTTCGGCGGCCACGCCGAGAAGGCCGGGTGAGGGCGCCGTGGCGCACCGCTCCCCCTCCCCGAGTCACGGTCCGGTCCCCGACGACCACGTGGTGGTGCTGTTCGGCGCGACCGGCGACCTCGCCCGGCGCAAGCTGCTGCCCGGGCTGTTCCACCTCGCCAAGGCGGGGCTGCTGCCGACCCGTTACCGGATCGTCGGCTCCGCGCCGGCCCAGAGCGCGCTGAGCGGCGAGGAGTTCCGCAAGCACGCACGCGAGGCGGTCGCGGAGTTCGGCCGCTCGAAGCCCGAAGGCCGCGCGTGGCAGGAGTTCGAGGCCGCCCTGTCCTTCGGCGCGTGTGATCCGGGCGCCGCGGAGCCGCTGCTCGCGGCCGTGCGGGAGGCCGAGCAGGCCATCGGCGGCGAGCCTCGGCGGCTGTTCCACCTCGCGGTGCCGCCGAGCGCCTTCACCTCCGTGGTGGAGACGCTGGGGGCGACCGGCCTCGCCGAGGGCGCCCGGGTGATCGTGGAGAAGCCCTTCGGCACGGACCTCGCCTCGGCACGCGCCCTCAACGCGTCGATCCACGCCGTCTTCGACGAGTCCCGGGTCTTCCGCATCGACCACTTCCTGGGCAAGGAGTCGGTCGACAACATCCTCGCCCTGCGTTTCGCCAACGGCCTCTTCGAGCCGGTCTGGAACCGCGACCACATCAGTTATGTGCAGATCGACGTGCCGGAGAGCATCGGCATCGAGGGCCGCGCGCAGTTCTTCGAGGGCACCGGAACCTTCCGGGACATGATCGTCACGCACCTGTTCCAGTTGCTGGGGTTCGTGGCCATGGAGCCGCCCACGGCGCTGCAGGCGAGCTCCCTGAGGGACGAGAAGGAGAAGGTCTTCCAGTCGCTGCAGCCCGTGGACCCGGCGCATGTCGTCCGCGGGCAGTACGAGGGGTACCGGTCGGAGCCGGGCGTGGACCCGGAGTCGGACACCGAGACCTTCGTCGCGCTGCGCGTCGGGATCGACAACTGGCGCTGGGCGGGCGTCCCCTTCTATCTGCGCTCGGGCAAGTCCATGGGCGAGTCGCGGCATGTGGTGACGCTGGGCTTCCGGGAACCGGCGCTGCGCATGTTCCCTCTGGCCGCGCGCGGGCACTCCGGGGCCCGGAGTAACACGCTGATGATCGACTTCGACGACCCGGGCCGGATCACCGCGTCCTTCCTGGTGAAGGAACCAGGCCCCGCGATGCGCCTGCGCGAGGCGGAGATGGTCTTCGCCTACGCCGACTCCTTCAACACGATGCACGCGCTCGAGGGCTACGAGCGCCTGCTGCTGGACGCGATGCTGGGCGACCAGTCGCTGTTCACCCGCTCCGACGGCATCGAGCGCCTGTGGGAGGCGTCCACCCCGCTGCTGGAGAACCCGCCCCCGGTCGAACCGTACGCCCCGGGATCGTGGGGCCCGGACAGCGTCCGCCGGCTGATCGCGCCGCACCACTGGAGCCTGCCGGGCCGGGGGTGAGGGACAGGCGGCCGGTCGGGCCCCGCGTGCCCCGGGAGCCGGCCGCGGAAAGCGTCACCGGCGGACAGCCGCCCCCGCCGGGGTGGACGCACGGTGGCCGAGGACGGTGCGGTCGGCCGCGGCATCCGTCGGGACCGCCATCGCTGTCAGCGCGCTCACCCGCCCCGGCCTGCCCGCGCCGGCGCCGGCGCCCGCGTCCTGCCGTGCACCACGCTGCGCACCGCGGTGCCGCACGGCATCCTCGACGGTGTACGCGGTGGCGCGGACCTGCCGCCCGCCGAGCGCCGGGAGAACCACCGACGTGAGGATGCGAGCGGCACAGGCCGCCGCACCCCCGGTCAGTCCGCCAAGGGAGCCGTCAGGTTCCCGATCCGTGTGACCGCCCAGCGCACCATGATCACGGTCACCATGGCGCTCGCCGCGACAGCGGTGACGACCGAAGCGGCCGAGCCGGAATGCAGCGCCGTCAGGAACGGGACGACCAGCGTGACCACGGCCGCCAGCGCCCCGGCGGCGTACCAGCCCAGGAACAGCACCGGTCCCATGCTGCCGGTGGGAGACTGGGCCGACGACATCAGCAGATGATGCTTGGTCGCCCCCCGGCACGCGTTGACCAGCGAAGCGCCCACCAGCGGCGGTACCAGGGCCGGTGCCAGCAGCGCGCGAGCCCCCGCACCCTCCCCGGCCAGCACCCCCGCCGCCACCAGCGCGCCCACCAGCCCCAGCACGACGGGCACCGCCGTGTGCCGCAGCATCAGGCCGCGGTACGGATAGGGCGCCCACGACCCGCGCCGGGTGTCGTCGGTCTCCACCCGGGCCGGCTCCATCAGCTGGGTCAGCGCCCAGTAGCCGAAGACCAGTGAGGCCAGTGCCGCCGCCACGCCCGGCCAGCCGTGAGCCGAGGCCGCCAGCACCGCGCCCAGCACCGCCGGCACGCCCAGCACCACGGCCCGGCCCAGCCGGCCCGGAGTCCGCAGCAGCGCCAGGGTGTCCCGCCACGGCACCGCCAGTTCCGGCCTGCGGGGCGCCGGCAGCCTCCATCGCGCCGACCGGGCCCCGCCGGTGACCCCGGCCACCGCCTGCCGCGCGGTACGGAACTCCACCGTGCGCAGCGCGGCCATCACCCCGGTCGCGGTCCGCGAGCGCCGCCGTACCGCGGACAGCGCCAGCGACCCGGCGAAGCGGTGTGCCGCGGCCAGCGCGCCGGCCACCACCACCGTCAGCAGGACGCCGGCGGCCGGGCCGCCCGGCAGCGAGGCCGGTGTGGGGGCCAGCGCGGCAAGACCGGCCCAGCCCCAGGGCCCGGACCACAGCTCCACCCGTTCCAGTGCGGGCAGCCGGTCGCCGCCGACCGCCATGACGGCCTGCGCCACCAGCGCCAGCACCGCCATGCCGACGTAAGGAGTGGCCAGCCGGGCCCAGCGGGCCACCCGCTCGCTGCCTTCCACCGCGGTGGCCAGCGAGGTCGCCAGCAGCGGCAGGCCGCAGCCGCCCAGCAGGCACCACCCGAACGCGGCCGGCAGCCCCACGCCGACCGTCAGGCTCAGCGCGACCGCGCCGATCGCCGCGACCAGCAGCCCGGCTCCGCCGGTGATCGCCGCCGACCCCCAGAACCACGGCCGCAGCACTCTGCCCACGCGCACCGGCTGGGCGAGCAGCCAGTCGACGGTCTCACGCGGCGGCACCACCGGCCCGCGCCACTGGGCGTCCCAGGCGGCGACCAGCAGCCATCCAAGACCCAGCGCGCAGGACCCGGCCGGCAGCGCGGCCAGGATCGCCGGTCCGTGACCGGAGTAGTCGGCGCCCATCGACCTCTCGAGGAACAGCCCCATGGTCGGCAGCGCTCCCCACACCGCGAGGAGCAGCGCCACGCAGTACAGGGTGTAGGCGATCTGGCCGGTCCTCTTGCGGCGGTGCGGGCTGCGCAGGTCGCGGACCAGCCGCAGCGTCTCCGGCGTCCAGTCGTCCTCGTCGGACCAGGCCGCGGAGTGCTCCCCGGTCCCCTCGGTCTCCCCGGTCTCCTCGGCGAGAGTGGTCACCGGGCACCCTCCGGGCTCTCGGCCAGCCAGGTGAGTCCGTCGGTCCCGGTGGCGAGCACCTCGTCCGGGTGGCCGTCGGCGACCACCGTGCCGTCGCTGAGGACCAGCACCCGGTCGGCGACCGCCCGGGCCAGTTCCCCGTGGTGGGTCACCAGCAGCACTCCGACGCCGGCCGCGGTCTCCTTCGTGATCAGGTCCGCCAGCTGCCGCCGCGCGCCCGGGTCCAGTCGCTGTTCCGGCTCGTCCAGCAGCAGCAGGTCGCGCGGCCGGACCATCGCGGAGGCCAGCAGCAGGGACTGCAGCTGCCCGGAGGACAGTGCCCCGGGCAGCGCGTCGGCGTGGTCGGACAGCATCCGTTCGGCCAGTACGTGGCCGATCCAGTCGCCGGCGTCCTCCACCCCGTGGGCCACCGCCACGAGCTGCAGATGCTCGCGCACGGTCAGGTCGGGGTAACAGGCCGCGGTGTCGCCGACCACGGCCACCCGGGCCCGGACCGCCGGGTCGTTCTCGTTCATCGGCTTGCCGTCGAACGTCACCGTGCCGGTGCTCGGCTTGTCCCGGCCGGCCGCTATGCGCAGCAGTGTCGATTTGCCCGAGCCGTTGCGGCCGAGGAGCGCCACGCACTTCCCGGACCGCAGTCGCAGGTTCACGGTGGCCAGCGCCGTGCGCCTGCCGTAGACCCGGCTGACGCCGCTGAGCTCGAGCAATGGTGGTGCACCCATGTCGCCGGGCCTCTCGTCGAACACGATCGCTGTCCCCGCTTCGACCTCGGGACGACGGCCCGGAGCGGCCCGGCCATTGTCCATCGTCCGCCCGGCCGCGGACCAGCGGCGTCGGCTGGGCCTGGACGCGGTGCCGCTGAGAGGGGTCGCCACCGCGCCGGACGTCCGTCCGATGCGGCCGTACGACTGCGTCGCCGAGATCGTGCGCCACCTGCGGGAGGAAGGCGACGTCATCGCCCCCGAGGACCTGGCCCGCAACTCGCCGTAGCTGACCGAGCACATCCGCCGCTTCGGCGAGTGCTCCACCCACGAACCCGGCATCCAGCCCGAGGCGTACGACAAGGCTCTTGGCGGCTACTCCCTGGTCACCTCGTCACTTCCGCGGCAACACCCGGCTGCGGCCGGGTCCGTACACCCCAGCGGGCAAGTGGCGGGCCGGCAGCACCCAGCGCCGCGAAGAACAACGCCAGCAGCAGCCAGCCCGGCGTGCCGAGGCCGAGTACCACCGTGGTGAGGATGGCCGGGGCAAGAGCCTGGCCCGCGCTGAAGCCGAGGCCGAGGACACCTTGGTATTGACCCTGGGCATGGTCGGGGGCAAGACCGAATCCCAGGGCGAGGCCCGCCGAGGACTCCCAGACTTCTCCCAGGCTGTGGATGAAGATCGCGGCCAGGACCAGTCCCGCTGCCGCCCAGACAGGGGCGTACGCCGCCAGCGCCATCATCGGACAGCTGACGAGGAAGAGCAGCCCCGCGGTGCGAAACGCCCTGCCGCCGTCGTACGGGGTCTCGATACGGGAGCCGATCCTGTTCTGCGTCAGTACGCAGAAGGCGGAATTGACTGCGAACAGCGCGGCCACCGTCCAGCGCGGCGCTTCGGTGTGCTCGGAGATCCAGATCGGCAGGAGCAGGGAGACCACCGGGTACTGCAATCCCATGGCCCCGTAGAGGGCGGTGAAGGTCAGGAACGGACGGTCCGCGAAAGCGAGCCAACGGCGCTGCCGCGGCGGTGCGGCCGGCACCGGGTAGCGGGGTAGCAGGAGCAACAGGGTCGCACACAGGGCGAAGCTCGCCGCGTTGCTGAGAATCAGCGTGACATAGGCGCCGCGGGTGCCCGCCGCCAGCGCCAGCCCGGCACCCAGCGTTCCCAGGACGACGCCCAAGTTGACGAAGGTGCGCAGCTTCGCACGGAACACGGCGGGTCGCTCACCCCCGACCCGGGCCACCAGAGCCCCCCACGCCGCCCCTCCGACCGCCGCGGCGATCTGGTCGACCGTCGCGATGATCGTGAGTGCGGCCCAGCTCTCGACGAGGACGAGGGCCGCCATCGACGCCGCCTGGGCCGCCAGGGCCGACATCATGATCACGCGTGCGCCGTGCCGGTCAGCGAGATGGCCCCCAGGTATCCCCGCGCACAGGCCGATCACTGCGGCGATGGTGGGCGCGGCGCCGACCCGCACCGCAGGCAGGCCCACGACCAAGGTGAAATAGAGCGCCGACGCCGCGTTGAACAGACCGTTGCCGACCCGGTTGACGAAACTGGCGGCGACCAGCACGCGCTCCGGCCCACTGTTCCCCGCCATCCGGGCTGTTCGACCTGCCAGACCGCTCTTGATCATGGAGCGCAGGCTAACAGCGCCGCAGAACCCGCCACCGTCGTACGAAGATCGCGTGCTCTGACGGCGACGCAGGCCCCGACGCGTGTTCCATCCTCTGAGAGACGGCGTCGGCGAACGAAGGGATGAAGACAGGAACGGTGGGCGTCCGGTGAACCCGGACTTTCCGCGACCTCACGGCGCCGCGCATCCCATCGGATCCGATGGCGATGAAGAGCCTCCCGGGCGGCCGGCCCCGACTCGGGCCACACGCGCCGGCCGACCAAGAGACGGCGGTGGCCGCGCCGGGGGCGTCGACGTGGACGCCGTCATGGCGGTGGTCGCCGCGGTGAACGCCTATGCGATCGGCGCAGTGCGCCGGGAGGCCAGCATCGGCCAGTGGCGAGGCCCCTCCGCCCGAATCAGCGCGTGCGGGGCCGTCCCGACGGCTCGGGCGCGAGGTCGGCGAGCAGGGTGTCCAGCACCATCTCCTCCTCCACGCGGACCCCGTGAGCGGCCAGGGCTTCGGCGAGTGGCGGGTCCCACGGGGAGGCCGCGGGGAGGCCGGTCAGGGGCAGCGCGCTGTCCCTGGCGACGGCGCGGTAGTCGGCGGCCGTGTAGCGCCAGGGGATCCACGGCACGCGGGCGAGCAAGGCGGCGGCGATGCGCAGCCCACCCCAGTCGAAGTCACCGTGGTAGCGCAGGCTCGCACCGTGGTCCGCCATCCGGCGCAGAAGCGTGAGGGCGGCGGCGGAGGGCTGGCCCTGGAGGCACACCAGGGGTGGGCAGTGCGCCCCGTACGCGTCGGCGGCGGACGCCATGACTGCGGGGTTCTCGCAGACGCGCACCACACCCCCCGGCGGGATCGGCACAGCACCCGAGGCGAGTTGACGGAGCGTCAGCACGGCGGGCTCGCCGTTTGCGGTCAGCCAGTCCAGAGCGGGGGTGCCGCGCAGGCCGAGGGTGAGGACGGTGGAGGACAGCTCGTCGCGCAGCAGTCCGGCCGAGGCCCATGCCTCGCGCCGCCACCCCGTCCCGGAGCCATCGGGGAAGCCGGTGAGGGCGCGGATGCCGGACAGGGTGAGGGTGGCCAGCGGCGTGCCGTCGTCGAGCGCGTGCGCCGAGCCGAGGACGCGGGCCGCGAAGGCGGGCAGCGAGACCGCGGGGTCGGCGGGCAGTTCGCGCAGCGCCCGAGCGGTGCTCGCCAGCAGCTCGTGGGCGGCCCGCGGCGTGCGGGCGAGACGGCGCACCACCCCGTCCGCCCGCAGCCGCTCCGCCCAGGCGGCCAGGTGGGGCAGCTGATCCAGGGGCGCGTAGGCGGCCCGCCAGGCGCGGTCCTCCGCGGCACGGGTCAGCCGGGCGGGGACGACGGGGCCGGTGAGGGCGACGACGGCGGCGGCGAGGCCGTCGGGGCTGACCGCCGAGCGGCGCAGCACCGCGTCCACGGCCTCCAGCCGGACGGTCAGGGAACCGCCGCCACCGGGTGGCCGGCCCAGCAGGCGCTCGGCGGCGCGGCGCTGGGCCTCGGTGGGACCACGCAGGGACACCGCGCCCGTGAGGGGTTCCTCACGTTCCATCCGGCGGCGGACCCGTTCGACGAGCCAGCCGAGGTCGGGCCCGCCGAGCAGGCGCCGTAGGCGCGCCGCGTCGACGGGCGCCGGATCGGCCGTCCGCGCACCGGTCACTCCAGGGTCCGGCTGTGGCAGCCCGGGCGGTGAGGCGCACGGTGTGCCCGGCGCCGGGAGGGCCGCCCCCTCCGGGGCCGCCACCGGTCCCGCCGATGCCCCTACCGGCGCCACGCAGGGCACCGGCGCGGTGGCGGTCGCCGCGGATGCGGCGGCGGGCGCACACGGATCCGGCGCCGACGGGCCCACCCCCGCGGGGAGGACGTCACCGGGCGAGCGGCGCGTGCCTGGCGCCGGCGGCGGCGTCTCGCCGCCCCCTTCCGGGGTCACGGCCACCGGCCCTCCGTCCGCGCCGCGGCCGGCTCCGCCGGCTCGGCTCCCTGCGGCCCGGCCGCGGGCCCGGGATCCTGGCCCCGCGTCCGGGTGGCGCCGTCCCACTCCCAGCGCGTGACCAGCACCGCGGCGACCTCGTCGATCCGGGAGAGCTGGGCGATGGCGACCCCGGGCACCTGCGGGTAGCAGGCCCATTCGCGTTCGCTGGTCATCACCACGTCCAGGTCGAAGGCGTGCAGCAGTCCGAGGCACTTGGCCCGGGAGTCGTCGTCGACGCCCGCGAACGCCTCGTCGAGGGTGACCAGGCGCGGCGCGTGGGGGTTGCCGGCGGTGGCGTAGTGGGAGGAGGCGGCGGCGAACAGCGGCACGCTGACGGCGAGGACGCGCTCGCCGCCGGAGGCGGGGCCGGTCGCCGGGACCCACCGGCCGTGCTGGTGGCGTTCGATGCCGAACTCGTGCCAGGCGCGGTAGTCGAGTGCGGCGGTCAGGTGCTCCAGCCAGCTGCCGGAGGCGTCCTCGCTCTGCCGTGCGGCGATGCGCGCCTGGAGGAACTCGCCGACGGCGGCCCGGTCCTGCGGTGTCCACGCGTCCGCGGACTGGCGGAGCCGGGCGCGTGCCTCGGCCAGCCCGGCCGGGGCCTTGCGGGAGGGGCGCCATACCAGGCGCAGTTTCATCCCGGTGGAGGTCGGCCGCTGCTCCAGCTCGTCGTTCATGGCGGCGACCTGGCGTTCGGCCGTGCCGATCAGTTCCTGCAGGGTTCCGGCGACCTCGGTGACGAGGTGGGTCTCCAGGATCTCGCGTTCGTGGGCGGACAGGATGCGGGTCAGTTCGCCGACCTCGGCGGCGAGGGCCTCGGCCAGTTCGGGTACGGCGCGGGCGCGGCCCTGGTAGACGATGTCGACGACCATGCCCTCCTCCACCATGCGGACGGCGGCCGAGTGCCCGTGCCGGGACAGGGCGTCCTGAAGGGTTTTCAGCTCCTCTCCGAGCCGTTTCTGGACGCGTTCCCAGGCGGCCTCGGAGTCGTCGGTCGCGCCGAGTCCGGCTTCGATCGCGCGGGCGAGGCCGATGGCGGCGGTGGCGCTCCACGGTCCGGCGTCGGGATCGGGGACGTCGGCGCCGGGCAGCGCCACGGTGAGCAGTCCGGTGCCGGTGAAGCGCTGGAGTGCGGCGATGGCCTCGGCGCGGGCGGCCACCGCCCCGGCGATGTCCCGTTCGAGCTGCTCGATGCGGCCCGCGGCCCGGCCGGCGCGTTCGACGGCGGCGGTGTGGTCCTGCCGGGTCTGCTTCTGCCCGGTGGCGTTCTCCCGCAGGGCGGCGGCCGTGTCGGCGAGGCGGCGCTGGAGTTCCGCGACGGCGGCGCCGACGGTGGAGCGCAGGGTGGTGTGGCGTTCGTCGGCGGCCGCCGCCTCGTGCGCTGCCTCCTCGGCGCGCAGGGCCAGTTCCGCGGCGCGCTCCCCCGCCCTCCCGGCGTCGTCGTGTTCGGCGCCGACGGCCGTGGCGGCCTCGGCGCGTTCGCGCAGGGCGGGCCACAGGGCGGCCAGGGCGGTGTCGAGGTCGGCCAGGGCACGGCGTACGGCGTCGAGGCCCGGGCGGTCGGCGGGCAGGCCCAGATCGGCGGCGGCGGCGGTGAGTTCGCCGGCCGCGCGCTCGGCGCTCCCGGCGGCCTCGGCGGCCTCGGCGGCCCTGTCGTCCCTGCGCCCCGCGGCCCTGGCCGCCTGCTGGGCGGTGGCGGACAGCCGGGCGTGCGCCTGCCGCAGCGCGTCGTCGTCGGGTACGGAGTCGAGTTCGGCGTCCAGGGTGCGGCGGCGCGCCTCCAGGGACTCGGCCTCGGCGGCGACGGCCGCCGCCTGCGCGCCGAGTTCGGCGAGTTCCGCGCGCAGCTCGGCGATCCGTGCCCGCCGGGCCTGCTCGCGGGCCCCTTCGCCGATGTACTGCGCGGCGGGTTTCGCCCAGCGGCCGGTGAGCGCGCCGACCCGGAAGCTGCCGTCGGCGTGGATCCAGGTGTCCGTGGCCGGCGCGTCCGGCGCCGGGCCGGCGGGCCCGTACCCGATGGCCGTCAGGAGCCGGGCCACCGTCGTCTCCCCCACGGCGGCGGCACCCGCGTCACCGCCGTCCACGGCCGGGCGCAGCACGTCGGCGAGGCTGGGTCCGGGGACGGGGCCGCCACGCGGGTCGAGCAGGATGTCGTGGCCGTCGGCGCCGCGCGCCGAGCCGTCGGGCCGCACCCAGGCGTCCAGGAGGCCGGAGGCCTCCAGTGCGGCCTCGATCCCGGCGCGCTCCGCCTCCCCCAGGCCGTCGCGGAAGTCGACGAGCCGCCACAGCGGCGCGCCGGTGCTTCCCTCGCGTACGCCGGGGGTGCGGGTGTGCGGCGCCTGCGGTCCTCGCTGGCCGCCGGACTCCAGGGCGGCGAGCTCCCGTTCGGCCTCCTGACGGCGCAGCACCAGGGCGCTGTGGCGCTGGGCCGCCTCCGCGGCCTGGGCGGCGAGCACGCCGGAGAGCGCGCGATGGGCGCGGGCCGCCGTGTCCCGCGCCGGGTACGGCCCGGTCAGATGGCCGGTCCACTCCTGAAGCGCGTCCAGCAGCCCGGTCGGGTCCGGGTAGGCCAACTCCGTCCAGCCTGCCGCGCGTTCACGGACGGCGTCCAGCAGGCGGCGGGCCTCCGCCCGCACGGCGGCCTGGGCGTCCTCGTACTCTCCCTGCGCGTGGCCGAGGTCCGCCTCGGCCTCGTCGAGCCGGCGGGCCGCGGCCTGGTGCTCGGCGGCGGCGCGGTCGGCCTCGTCGGCGAGGGCCTGCACATGGGTGAGACCGCGTCGGCGGCGGTCCGCGGCCGCCTCGACGGCGTCGCGGGCAGGCTCCCCCTCCTCGGGAAGGGGCACCCGGGCCGCGGCGGCGGCCTCGCGGACCCGGTCCAGCGCTCTCGCGGCCCGGTCGTCCGCGGCCGTGAGCCGGTTCTGCGCCGCCGACAGCCGCGCCAGGGCGCGCGCGTGCACCTGCTCTGCCTGCCGCCGGTCGCCGTCGGCGCGTTCGCGGGCGGCGGCGGTGCGCTCGGCGTGCCGGGCGGCCTGCTCAAGTTCGTGGGCGCTGCGCATCTCGGGGCCCTCGCGCAGGGCCGCGTCCTGCGCCTTGAGCCGTGCCTCGGCGTCCGCGAGGTGGGTGAGCCGCTCCTCGGCCGCGTCGCGGTCCGCCGCGGCGGCCGCCTGCTCGGCTCGCGCGCCGGCCAGGTCCCGTTGCAGCGCCTCGTACTTGGCGTGCTCGGCGCGCGGCAGCCGGGCGCGGCGGCGGGAGGCGGTGCGGGCGTAGCGGCGGTAGTGGTCGAGGAAGGCGGAGGCCGCCTTCTCGGCCTCGGCGGCGGCGCGCAGCTCCTCCTTCTCCTCGTCCAGGGAGCGGAAGGCCTCGGCCACGTCCGCGATGACGGCCTGGTCCACCGGCGGCAGCGCCTCGGTGAGCGCCCTCGACAGCGCGGCCTCGTTGGGCCGCTTGGACAGCTGGGGCTGGCGCAGCTGGATGAGCAGGTCCACGAGGGCGGCGTACCGCTGCTCGCCGAGCCCGAACAGGGCCTCGTCCACGGCCCTGCGGTATGCCGCCGCCTGGTCGTAGACCATGCCGTGCCCGGCGACGGCCTCGGCGATCCGGTCGCGGGACAGCGGGGTGCGCGTGGCGTCCAGGAAGCTCAGGTCCTCGCCGACGCGCTGGTCGGTGACCAGGTACCAGTGGCGGACGACGCCGCGTCCGGAGACGGCTTTCAGGCCGCAGGCGAGGGTGCGGTAGTGCTCCTCGCCGGTGGTCTCGTCGCGGCGGCCGAACTCGATCCAGGTGTAGCCGAGGCGCTCGGGGTGCGGGTGTTCGCCGCCGAGCAGCAGGTTCCACTCCATGCGCTTGCCGGGGTCGGCGTCGGGTTCGACCCGCCGGGCGGACAGGTCGCCGTCGAGGAGGAAGGGCAGGGTGAGGGCGAGGACCTTGGACTTGCCGGTGCCGTTGTTGCCGCGCAGCAGCAGGCGGCCGTCCTTGAAGTGGAACTCCTCGCAGTCGTAGAGGAAGAGGTCGACCAGGCCGATGCGCAGCGGCTGCCAGCGGGAGCGGCCGGGGCGGGGCAGCGAGGCCCCGGGGACGGGGGCCGTCGAGGGGTGGCGGGGGGCGGGGAGCGTGGTCATCGCTGCGGGGTCCTCGGCTGGGCGGCGGTCTTCGCCGGGTCTTCGGTGTGGGCGGGGTCGGCGGCCTTGTCCGCGGCGTCCTTCCGCCCCGTGTCGCGTACGACCGTCTCGCCCACGGCGTAGCGGGCGAGGGCGGGGCGGGGCGCGACCCCGTCGGGGGTGCGGACGGCGAGGGAGAGGGCGGTGAGTTTGGCGACGGCCTGCTCGACGAGTTCGCCCTCCGTCCCCGGCTCGCGGGCCGCCTTGGACCAGAAGCCGCCGTGCTCGGCGGCGAGTTCGCGTACCCGTCGCCGCAGTTCCTCGGTGCCGACCGGTCCCCGGCGGGCGGCGAGGTACTCGGCGAGCAGCAGGGTGACATGGCCGTGGGTGCCCTGTTCGGGCATGCGGACGTCGGTGAGGTCGTCGTCCGGGTCGACCATGGCGATCCCCTCGGCGCGGACCTCGGGCACGAGCCCGGTGAGCTCGGCGATGCGGGCGGTGAGGAAGCCGCGCTGGCGGGTGAGGTAGGCGAGTTCGGCGTCGGTCAGGGTGTCGTAGTAGAGGACGGGGTCGTCCAGCAGGCGCCGGGTCAGGCTCCGCCGCAGGGCGCGGAAGCGCAGTTCGTCGCTGTCGAGGGCGGTCTCGGCGGTCAGCGCTGCGAGGCGCTCCTCGAAGCCGCCGGCCTGGATGAGGGAGGGGCCGTGCCGGGTGGCGAGCAGTCCGGCCAGCACCCGCCGCTCGACGTCGTACAGGGCGTCTCCGGCCCCGCTGACATAGGCGTCCTCGTCGCCGGCGACCCGGCGCAGCACCCCGAGGGCGAGCAGCAGGCGGACGACGGCGGCGAGGTCGAGGCGTTCGTCGCGCCGGTCGAGGGTGAACGCGATCCCGGCGGCGACCAGTTGGGGGTCGGCGGCGTCCAGGACGACCTGTTCGGCCAGTCGGCCGAGCGCGATCTGCGCCTCCCCGCGCTCCAGCGCCGCCAGGGCCAGGCACAGCAGGACGTAGCGGCGGCGGGTGAAGGGGGCGGCGGTGCGGTTGGCCTCGCGGGCGGGGTGGGTGGGGTCGGTCAGGACGCCGGGGGTCTTGCGCAGGCGGGCGGCGTCCGCGTCGACGACGAGGGACCAGCCGGTGTTGCGCTCGAACCATTCGCGCAGCTCGGAGGCGTTCTGCCGGACCAGCCGGAAGGCGTCGGCATGGGGGCCTCGGGCGAGCAGCAGCGGATGGGCCAGCAGGGCGCGGGCGGCCTTGCGCTGGTCGGCGGCCCGCTGCCCGTCGAGGACCTCGGCGAGGGGGGTGCTCACGGAATCTCCTGGGTGAGGTCGACGATCTCGACGAGGTGGTCCGGACCCCGGAAGACCCCTCCGGGGGTGTGGATCTCGGCTGTCGTCCCGTCGCCGAGGGCGGTGAGGCGGATCTCCATGGAGCCGTCGTTGCTGGTGGCGACGGTGTGCTCCAGGCCGGGCCGCCAGGTGGCGAGGGCGTCGCCGAGCAGGTTCAGGAAGAGGGAGAAGGCGAGCGGGTCGAGTTCGCCGAGCGCGGAGAGCCGGACGGTGCCGTCGGTGGTGAGGCGGGCGCGGGCCGCGGCGGTCTCAGCGGCCTGCTTGGCGGCGAGCTCGGCCAGCCTGGCGCGCGCCGCGGAGCGGTCCTCGACCCTGCGGGGCTTGCCGCGCCTCTCGTAGCTGCCGGTGCGGCGCAGCTGGGGGCTGATGCGCAGCGGCTCGGCCGCGGCCCAGGGCGTGGCGGCGGGCAACGGGTGCGCGGTGCGGGCGGCGAGGGTGTCGGCGTCGACGGTGAGGTGGCGGGCGGGGTAGAGGCCGAAGGCGGCGCGCCACAGCCGGTGGCGGGCGTCGTCGTCGGGGGCCTGCGCGAACCAGCGGGCGAGGGTGCGGAAGTCGGCGGAGCGGTCCGAGCGTCCGGCGCGCCGCTCGTTCAGGACCCTTACGACGGCCAGCAGTTGCGGGATCGCGCCGAGCGCCCGGCCGCGCAGCAGCCGGGCCTGCGACTCGCGTCCGTCGCGGCTGATGAACCAGTCGCCGAGCCCCGCCCAGCGGGCCCTCCACCGCTCGTGGGCCTCGTGCTGGGCGCTGCCGGCGGCCTCGGGTGCGGCGTCGGCGGCTTCGCGGGCGGCGGCGATGGACAGCAGCGGTTCGATGCGGTCGGCGAGTTCGTCGATGAGCGCGGCGATGCGGCCGCCGAGGGTGATCAGGTCCTGGATGAACCGCTCCAGGTAGCCGATGAGCTGGTCCTTGTAGGCGAGGAAGGCCTCCTCGGAGACGTCGTGCAGGTCGATGGTGCGCTGCAGCGAGCCCATGAAGGCGCGGGCGTTGTCGGCGAGGGCCGCGAAGCGGCTGGCCAGTCCGTCCAGCGCGAGGTGGGTCTTGGCGGGGTCCGGCTCGTCCTCGGCGGCGAGCACGAGCAGGGCGCGCAGTTGGGTGACGATGTCGTGGAGGGCGACGGCCTGCAGTGAGCCGCGCCGGCCGAGCGCGTCGTCGTACGCGGCGAGCGCCTCCTCGGCGGCCTCGCCGGCCTGGGTGAGCTGGTAGACGTACCGCTTGCGGTAGAAGTCCTCGACGGCGGTGACCCGCGCGGTGTCGGGGTCGGCCCGCAGGTTGCCCCACTCCGGCTGACTGAGGCTGCCGAGGGCCTTGGCCACTGTCTCCGCCTCGGCGGGCCGCACGTCGAGCGGCAGCGCGGCGTGCACGTCCTCGGGGCGCAGGTGGACGGCGTACCGCTCCTTGGCGCGCAGGAACACCCGCATGATCTCCCGGTAGAGGGCCGCGGTGGGGGTGGTGAGGTGCGCGAAGGGGCCGTAGGCGGGGCCGGACGGCTCCTGGGGCGGTGGCGAGCTGGTCATCGCCGGTCATTCTGTCGGACGGACGGCTCGTGTGGCGAGTCCTCGCGGAAGGGCCCGGTTCCGGCCCGGGCCGGGCTCCGCGGCGGGGGCCCTTGACGTTCGCGTCGGCACGCTCATACCAGAGCCCTCGGGGAGCCGGCGGTCCCGCCGTGATGCCGTCAAGCAGGTTGGGGCATGGTCGCTACGAATCTCACCCACCCTCCTTCTTGCGAGATATCCGTCATTGTCTGCCGTACGTCGAGGGCCGCGGTATGGTCAACGGTATGGCGACGAAGAAGTACACCGTGACCCTCCCCGAGGAGCTTGCCGAGGCCATCCGGGCCGAGGTCGGGCCCGGCGGCTTCAGCCGTTATGTCACGCAGGCCATAGAGCGCCGGCGGGAGCAGGACCGGCTGGGGGAACTCGTCGACTGGCTGGAGTCCGAGTACGGGCCGATCACCGGGGACGAGCTGGCCCAGGCCGAGGCCGAACGCCTTGAGATCGAGCGCAGGCACGCCGAGCTCGCCCGGGCACGACGCGCCGACGCCGGGGAGAAGTCCGGCCGCACCCAGGACGCCGCATGAGGGGTGAGGCGGTCTACCTTCTCGACAGCGAGGGCCTGTCCCAGACCGTACGGGGGGAGCCCTCCATGAAGCGGCGCCTCAAAGTCGCCAAGATGACCGGGACCCGCGTCATGACCACGTCGATAACCCTCATCGAGGCCTTCGACCCGAAGCGCCGCCTCCCGGCATGGCAATGGGCGCTGTCCCTCATCCGGGTCGAGCCGGTGACCGAGGAGATCGCACATGCGGCGACCGGCCTCCTGAAGGACACGGGGCTGCACGGGCACAAATACGCCATCGACGCGGCCCTCGCCGCCGTCGCCCTGCGGCAACCGGGCCCGGTCACGGTCTTCACCTCCGACGAGGACGACATGCGCAGGCTGTGCGGCGACCGCGCGGTGGTCGTCAAGCTCTGACCGGTCACCCGGTCACCTGACGGTCTCGGCCACCGACGCGTCGGGCGCAGCCGCACGGAAGGGCGGAAACGGCGGACTCCAGGCAACCCGGCCGAGGGCACACCACAGTGAGCGGCTCACAGCGAGACCACCGTGAGAGCGCTTTCCAGCCCCTTGAAGTCATCGCCGTTTCGCGTGTACAGCGGGAGCCCGTGAACCGAGGCGATGGCCGCGATCATGAGATCGATCCGGCGGGGGCGCGGGTCGCGCTCCGCCTTGAGGACCAGGGCGACCAGGGTCCCGTAGCGCGCCGCGGCATCGGCGTCGAAGGGCAACGGCTCGAAGTCGGCCACGGCCGCTCCCAGCATCTCCATGCGCTGGGCCCTGGCGACGGGATCCTTGGCCAAGGCGACGCCCTGCTGCAACTCCGCCATCGTGATCGAGGTCAGCTCCGGGTGCACCGGCAGGTCCAGCGGATCGAGCACTCCGAGATCGATGTACGCACAGGTGTCGAGCACACCCGCGGGGTGCCGCTCAGCCACGCTCGCGCTGCCACGGATCGTCGTCGCCCACGCGGTCCGCTCCGCCGAAGAACTCCTCGGCTTCGCGCCTCATCTCGCCATGGTCCACGCGGGGCAGCCGGTGATGCCGCGCAACCAACTCCTCGGCTCTCGGACGACGCCGTCGCCGTATGGGACGGAGCTCGGCGACCTCGACGCCGTTCCGGGTGATGTGGAACGTCTCCCCGCTCGCCACGGCGTCCATGACGGCGGCGGAGTTGTTGCGGAACTCACGTTGCGTGATCGTCTTCACACGGCCAGTGTAGCGAGCCGTGTCCCGCTGTGCTACACAACGAGCTGTGCTACACAACGAAGGGACGATGACGCGCGCAGGACCATCGGCAGGGGGCCCGTCCGATCACCGGCGGGTGACCCGCACCCGCGAAGGCTGGGCACGACACGACGCCGCAGGCGCCCATGCGGTCCCGGGACCCGCAGGGGTGCCCGCGGGGGGTCGCCGTCAGTTCGCCACGGCTGCCGCGCGCGGCTCACCGCGGAAGACCTGCGAGGTGTGCCACTCGATGTGCTCGGCGGCCACCGGGGCGCTGCCGGGCTGCGGGCCGAGGAGCGGCCGTCCGGCCAGGTCGATCACCTGCGTACGGGCGGCCGGGCTCCGCCCGGTGAACTCCCGGGACACCGTGACCCGGCGGGCCGGGTCCAGGCCGAGCACTCCCTTGTCGAAGAGCTTGTGGTGCAAGGAGCACAGGCACAGCGCGTTGGAGACGTCGTCGGGGCCCCGGAAGGCCCACCACTTCACATGGGCCGCTTCCAGTCCGACCGGAGCGCGCCCGATCGCCCCGTCGTAGCCGCAGAAGGCGCACCGGTACTCATAGGCGACGAGCACCCGCTCCCGCATCTCCGCGTCACGCCGCCGGGGACGCGGGATACCGGGGACGTCCCCTACCCTGCCGGCGGCCTCGAGGTCCAGGCCCACGTCGGCCGCGATCTCCGCGTGCAGGGACGGCAGGAAGTGAGCCTCCAGCAGCAGGTGCGCCAGCCGCCCGAGCAGTCCCGGGTCGGCGGTCAGCGCGGCCCGGAGCCCCGGCGCCAGCCGCCCCTCCGCCCCGCTCTCACGCAGAGCGCGCACCCCGGTCCCCGGACTGCCCGGCCCGAGATGCGTCCGCACCTCCCAGACGCCGTCGTTGACGAGGTGATGGAAGGGGTACGCGGGATTCGTGCGGCGGTGGGGACCGTACTCGCGCAGCAGTCCGGCCAGTTCCTGCTCGACGTCGGTGTAGCGCAGGGGCTCCCCCGCGTCCCGCTGGAACCGTCCGAGTGCGTACAGCATCAGCAGCGGCTTGTGCGGCGCGCGCTCCCCGTTCTGCGACCACTGCCGCAGGTTCCGCACACGTTGCGTCCAGTCCACGGGTGGACTCTAACGGGTGCTCACGAGACGTCCGCATGGCCGCGAAGGAAGACGGTGCACGCCGCGACCGGTGCCCGGTTGCCCGGGGGCCGGTGGTCCGGGACAGGCCGTGGACGGCCGGGGGCCGGTGGCCCGGGTGACACCTGCCAAGGACTGTGAAGAAAGAACCAGAACCCCGCCCCACCTGCCCTCTCCCCCAAGCAGTCACCCGTAGGGGTGACTTGGAGGCGCGAAGCCGGAAGGTGGGGGTATGGTCGCGGCAAACAACCCCACACAAATGAACGGCCCCGGCAGGGACTACCCATCCCGGCCGAGGCCTGACCACCCAGGAAGAGTCAAGCTTCCCGATGGCTGAGCCGCAGTCTAGCGCGCCCGCGCGCCCGTCCGCCGAGCCTGTGACATCCGGTGCCGTCCACGTACGACGCCGCCTCACAGCGAACTTCACGATCCTGTCCAACCGCCTCGCCCAGCGCCCCGGAAGCGCCGTGACCGTCGGCGTCGGGGCCTACCTGATGTCCGTACCGGACGGGGTGCCCGTCAGCATCGAGGCGCTGCGCAAGCACTTCACGGAGGGCGAGACGCGGCTGGCCCGCGCCCTGAACGAGCTGGAGGCGGAAGGCTTCCTGGAACGGGTGCCGGTGCGCGCGGCGAACGGCCAGATCCGCACCCGTACGTACGTCTACGACGACCCCTCCCCCGCCGCACCGGCAACCGGCGAAGCGCGCAACGCGGCGCCGCCCGAGCCGGAACCCGCGCGGGCGCCGGAGCCGCAGCCCGCCCCCTCGCCCACCCCCAAGCCCACGCGTTCGACGGCGCCGCCCGCAGCCGAGGCGGTCGCCGTACTCGCGGCGCTGCGCCTCAGGGACCCGCGGCTGCTGCTCTCCGAGCGGGACGTCACGCGGCTGGCACCCGCCGTGGAGGACTGGCTACGGCGCGGCATCGCCCCCGACCGGATCGCGGAGGCGCTCAGCGCGGACCTCCCCGTGCCGATCCTGCGCAGGCCGGCCGGGCTGATCGCCTACCGCCTACAACACCTCAAACCGATCGAGGCAGCACCATTGCCCGCCCCACGTGCCCAGCGCCCGCACGTCCTCCCGATGCAGAACTGTGACGCCTGCGACCGCGCCCACAGGTCTGAACACCCGGGCCTGTGCCGCGACTGCGCCACGACGGCGGCGGTCGCCTGACGGGCACGCCGCCCGCGGGGCGCCGCAACTGCGGTGGCTCACCGGGGAAGGCACGCTGGGGCGGGCGCCCACTCGCCATGGCATCGTGACCGGCCAACCGGGCTCAACGGACTTGGGCAAGCCAGTGGCGGTAGCCTGCGCCGAAGGGCTCGGTGCCATCGCGCAGTGCGGCGGACAGCCACTCCGCCGTGCTCTCCGCACGGCTGACGCCGTGCGGCGGATAGCCGTAACGCGCCTGGTGAAGGGCGAACTCGTCCTCATCGTCGACGTACACGGACCCGTCCACGCGTGTCCGGCAGACGTCCAGGTCCAGGTCCACCGTGATCACTTCACCGGTGCTTGTCCACTCGGGCGGCGTGGTGACGTCGCAGTACACGTCCAGCCGAGCGGGCACCTCCTGGAACAGGGCCGTCCACCAGGTGTCCCGGGGAAAGAGCATGACTCGCCGCTCCTGGGTGGTGTAGACCTCGGCTTCCTCGCCCTTGCCGTAGACCGTACCGATCGGCGCACCGAGCCACACCCCGAAGTCGTCCTCGCCCAGCCGCAGCATGGTGTGGTGCCAGTGCGGACTGCCGTCGAACTTACGGACGACGACCCGAACCTCTCCGTGATCCATGCTGAGAGGCTACGGTGCGCGCCACCACGCTGGCCGCGGTGACCGTCCCGGACACGGGCGGCTGGGCCGCCTACCAGTCCGTGCACGTGCCGGTCACCTTCGCGGCGGGCGACCAAGTGGGCAGGCCCCACTGCGAGAAGGGCGACTTCAACATCGACCTACCTGCGGTTGTCGTAGCGCAACGGGCGGCCCGCCGTCACTCCTCGATCGCCAGGAGAGTGACGACGGGCACCGTACCGTGCGGTCACCGGGGGATGCCGATGGCGTCGAAGCGCTGCATGAGCGAGGGCTTGCCCCGGTGCACGACCCGCAGTTCGCCGACCCGCCGGTCGAAGTCAGCCGTGCCGCCGGTGCGGGCCTCCATCTCACGCAGGTCCGCCAGGAGTGCGACGGCGGAGTCGTAGGCGCCGGACTTCTTCTGAGCGATCAGGTCGTCGACGTCCAGCCACACCTGTTCGACGTCGCGGGCGAGGCGGTCGAGGTGCGCCTCGCGCGCCTCGGCGGCGGCGCGCGCCCGGCTCCGTTCGGCCGCGGCGCGGGCGACGCGCTCGCGCTCCCGGCGTTCCGTACGGCGGGCGTGGGCCAGGTCCAGGAGCTCGGCCGCGCTGCGCGGTGCGGTACCGCCGCGAGGGGCCGGGACGGTGGTGGCGCGGTAGCGGGCCAGAAGGTGCGGTCCTGGAGAGGGCGCCGTACCCAGGGCGGCCTCCAGCAACAGGGTGTCCTTGTCGGCGGCGGGGAGCCCGGCGATGAAGGCCGCCAGGGCCTTGCGGCTCACGGGGCTCGCGGTGGCGGGTCCGCTGGCCTCGGCGGCCACCGCCAGCAGGTCCATGTCGACGCCGATGAACTCCGCGAGGGCCCGCTGGGGACCGGTGAGCGATCCCAGCCCCGCGGGGACGGGCGGCTCGACCTCATGGGCGTACTCCTCCTCATCGTCCTCCGCCAGCTCCCAGGCGGTGAGCCCGGCGAGCCACGCCAGATACAGCGCGCGCAGGTCTCCCGCCGCGAGTTCGGAGCGCAGTCCCCCGAAGGTCGAGAGCGTGTAGTGGGTGTCGAACTCCCACTCGGCACCGTCCTCGGAGGACACGGAGAAGTCCAGCAGGGTGTGCCCGGAGCGAGTCCAGACGCCGAGCGACTCGTCCATGGCGTAGGCAGTGGCTTCCTTGGCCCTCAGCGTCCCGGCGGGCAGACGCAGGACGAGGCGGCGGCTGCCCCAGTTCGCGTAGTACAGGTGGGCGTCGTAGAGCTGCTCGACCAGCTTCGTCGGATCGCCCTTGAAATCGCCCCAGTGGTACTCGTTGACGAAGCGGGTCGCGGTGATGTCGGCACGCGTGGACAGCGCCCGCACCCGGGCGACCTCGTCGTCGTCCAGCGGACGGTCAATCGCGAGGAACTCGTAGTACTGGTACTCGCTCACGGCGTTGAAGCCTACCGGCCAGCAGGTGATGCCTGCCCTCGCGCCGACAACGGACGGAGGCAGGCTGGGACGGTGCTCTTGGCGGTATCGCCGAAGCGGCCGACTGCTAATTTGTGGAGATCGTACGGCGGCCTCGTGGGGGGAGCCTCCGGGCCCGGAAGGCAGGCAGCAAGACGTGCAGATTTCGCAGATCCTGGACAAGGTCGACGCAGGTGACATCGCCCTGCCCGAGTTCCAGCGCGGCTACGTGTGGACCCGCGACCAAGTCCGAGGCTTCTTCCAGTCGTTGTACCGCAACTACCCGATCGGCGGCTTCCTCACCTGGAGCACCAAGGCGGAGGGCGCCGACACCAGGGGCGGAGGTTCCGAGAAGGACGGCACCATTCACCTCCTGCTCGACGGTCAGCAGCGGGTGACCACCCTGTACGGGGTGATGCGTGGCCGCCCGCCCCGCTTCTTCGAGGGGCATCCCGCCACTCTGACCGGTCTGCACTTCAACCTGCAAACCGAGGTCTTCGAGTTCTACGCGCCCGCGAAGATGAAGGACAACCCGGTGTGGGTGGACGTCACCGCCCTCTTCCAGGGCGGTCTGGGGAATCAGCTGCTCACCGTCACCCAACTCGCCGAAGGCGACGCGAGCCTTCAGGTCGCCTACATCGAGCGCCTCAACCGGATCACGCAGATCAAGGACCGCAGCGTCCACATCGACGAGGTCACCGGCGAGGACAAGACGATCGACGTCGTCGTCGAGATCTTCAACAGGGTGAACTCCGGTGGCACCAAGCTGTCCAAGGGAGATCTGGCCCTGGCCGCCATCTGCGCCGCATGGCCCGAGGCCCGTCCCACGATGAACGCCGCCCTGAGCACGTGGTCAGCCGCGGGGTTCGACTTCAAGCTCGACTGGCTGCTCCGCAACGTCAACGGGGTCCTTACCGGCGAGGCTCAGTTCTCCAAGCTCGCCGACGTCGACGTACCGGCGTTCCAGACGGGTTTGAAGGACACCATCGACTCCATCGGGTTCCTGCTCAACGCCCTCGGCGGGCGGCTCGGCCTCGACCACGGACGCGTCCTGAGCGGCCGCGGCGCTTTCCCGGTGATGAGCCGCCTCCTCCACCACCATGACGGCTCGTTCCCGGACGCGATGACGCGGGACCGGCTGTTCTACTGGTACGTCCACAGCTTCCTGTGGGGCCGCCACACAGGGGCCACCGAGACGGCCCTCAACCAGGACCTGCAGGCGCTCGACGACGGAGGGGTCGACGGGCTCATCGACACGCTGCGCCGCAGCCGCGGCGGCCGGCTCCTCGTCGGCCCGGACGACTTCGTCGGCTCCAGCATGGGATCGCGCTTCTACCCGCTGCTTTACATGCTCACCCGGGTGTACGGGGCGCAGGACCTCGGCAGCGGGGTACCCCTGCGGGACGGCATGCTCGGCCGGCTGAGCTCTCTGCAGGTCCATCACGTCTTCCCCAAGGCCCGGCTGTACGAGCACGGCTACAGCCGTGCCGAGGTGAACGCCGTCGCCAACTTCTGCTTCCTCACCCAGGACACCAACCTGCGCATCGGTGCCAGGCTCCCTGTCGAGTACCTGGAGGAAGTCGAGGCCCGGGTGCCGGGCGCCCTCGCCTCGCAGTGGATTCCCACGGACCGCGCACTGTGGCGCGTCGAGAACTACCCGGCCTTCCTGGCAGCCCGCCGCGAGCTCCTGGCCCGTGCGGCAAACGACTTCCTGCGGGCACTGCACGACGGCCCGTCACCGGTCGAGCTCACGCCGTCCTCAGCGTTCGGCACCGCACGTTCCGCCGTCGCCACGGCTGAACCGGCCGCTGACGAGGATGTGCCCGGCCTCACGGCGCTCCTCGCCGAACTCGAAGCCGCGGGCCTGGCGGCCCCGGAGCTCGACAGCGAGGTCAGCGACTCCCGGAGCGGGGCCGCGATCACGGTGGCCGCCGCCTACTGGCCGCAGGGCCTCCAGGAGGAGCTGGGTGTCCCCGTCGTCCTGACTCCGGACACCACTGCGGAGGAGCAGGCGGCGCTCGAGGCCGGCGACTACCGCGTCTTCCACAGCACCGACGCCCTGCGCCGCTACATCGCCCATCTCCACTCCTGACCGCGACGAGCCAGCCACGCGATGCATTTCTGGAGGGCGTCCACATCGCCGTACGCACTCTGATGTCCGAGCAACACCCCTCTCTGCCGACTGCGCGCGACTCGTCAGCTTGGTCACAGGGGAGCCGATCTGAGTAGGACGTGACTCCCTGGGGCCTGCTGCCTCCACATGCACGAGGCCCCTCAGCTCTTGGACCGCCGGGCCAGCTCCTCCGTCATTTGCCCGCCTGGGGGAACGGACCGCGGCATCGGCATCCCTTTCCGCCAGCTGCACGTGGGCAGGCCTCACAGGTCGCGATCAGACCAGCGCAGCGCTCCGGTCCGTTCCCACCAGCTCGCGCAGCTTGCGCCTCGTCTCCGAGTCCGTCGAGTACACGACGGTGCCCACCATGCCGCGTGTCAGCAGCACCTTGTAGGTGTTGCGGATCAGGCGGTCCACGTCGGCGTCGGGGGTGGACTTCCTGAAGACCGGGTCCTTGGACTTCGTACGGTCGGTGACCCATCGGTCCTCGCGCCACACAAGGTCGGGGCCGATGATGACACCCGACCAGTCGTACTCGAAGCCCTGGGCGGTGTAGACGCATCCGATCTGACCGAATCCGGCGGAATCGGTCGCCCAAAGAGCGGACGGCGGAGCGCCGGAGATGGCGCGTTCTCCGCGCAGGTTCCAGGGGCGGGCCCAGTCGCCGATCACCACGTCCGGGGGAAGCGGTTCACCGGGCTTGGGCTCGGGTGACCACGGCCAGCAGTAGCCCGCGGACATCCGGGCACCGTGGCCCTGGGCGCGGCGCTCCTCGAGGAACGCCTCCATCTCCTGCGGTGCGTCGGCGACGAGGAGCTGCAGGCGATCGTCGGGTTCCCAGACCACCGAGCCACCGGGTTCCAGACCGAGGAGGCGGCCGACCCACCGCAGATAGGCGTCGCTGCCGCCGCAACGGAACTGGCTGTCGAGCGGTACGACGCTGCAGGCCAGACCCTTTCGTGCGGCGGCGGCCTTGATCTCGGCCACGGTACCCATCTCGCCGGGGCGCACGACCTGGTGCTCGTCGAGAAGGAAGACGGGGACCCGGGCGACGTCGATGAGCTCGTCGATCTGTGGCTTGCCCGTCCGATGGGCGGCCGAGGTGTAGCGGTTCGCGGAGGTCTCGCGGATGCGGTGCGCCTCGTCGCATATCACCACGTCGAGGGTGTTCTTCTCGGTCGTCATGAAGCTGTTGAAGTACTTGAAGAGGTCCTGCACCTCGCGCTTCCGCGCACCCGCGACCTTGCGCATGGTCCTGGTGAAGGACTGCGAGCCGGTGGCGTGCAGGGCCGGCACGCCCTCCCGGTACAGGTCGCCGAGCAGGGAGAGCGCAATGACGCTCTTACCCGTCCCCGGGCCGCCGGTGACGACCACGACCTCCTTGTGGTCGGACCGCTTCGCCTTGCGTACCGCGTTGAGCACCATGCGGTAGGCGACCTGCTGCTCGTCGAGCAGGACGAACTGCTCGCGCTCACGCACCTCCTGCGCCGCGACGGCCATCAACTGCCGGGACGGAACCGTCTTGGCCGCCTGCAGCTCGTCGGCAGCGCGCGTCCCGGCGTGCCTGTCGCTCAGCTTGGCGCGCAGGTGCTCGATGAACGCGCCTCTGCTCTCGGCGGTGAACAGCTGGCCGCGGTCGTCGAGTTCGATCTCCCGCAGGCCGCTGACCCCGAACTCCGTCGCGTTGTGGAGGTAGGCCACGCCGCTGACCCGCTCGGGGTGCTCGGCTACCGCGCCGTTGAAGTTGACCAGGTAGTCGCAGTAGCGGCGCACCTGCTCGATGGGGTTGAGCACCGGGTGCGCGTAGGCGTCCACCAGGCACAGGGCCGGATCGTCCTCGTACGGTGCCGCCTGGCTCCACTGCTTCAGCTCGACGATGACGTAGGAGGGCTCGCCCGTGGACGGATGCACCCCGGCCAACACGGCATCAGCCCGCTTGCTGTTCAGCGGCAGCGCGTACTCCAGCATCACTTCCACGCCGCCGAGCCCCGCGTCGTTGAGCGCGCCTACCAGCCCCGGGATGCTGCGCTCCCAAGAGCGGGCCTCGGAGGGCCCCGGGCGATAGCCGTGCATGTGGACGAACTGCTCAGTCAGGCGGTGGTAGAGCGACCCGTCGTGGGCCATGACGGCGACCGTCCTGGCCGACTCGCGGAGCAGCAAGGAATTCCCCCAGGCAGCACGAAGTGACTCGTGCGGGTGGGGGCGTGTCCTTCGAGACTCCGCCGGAGCGGAGCGGAAGCCCGTCGGGCCGCGATGATGTGATCAAGGATAGTCATGTGACAGGCGGCGGTGAAGGTGCTGTGTGCGGCGGTCTTTCGCCATCGCTCGGTGTTCTTCACTGCGATCGCCTCTGCCACCCGAGGCGCCGAGGTCGGTACGATGGTGGCCCCCTCGGCAACCTCTGCGATCACGCCGCTACAGCGGCTCGCTCCTCGTGTAGGGGGTACCGTTTGTTCCGCGGGCACGGCGATCCGGCCCAGTCACGCGAAAC
This sequence comes from Actinacidiphila sp. bgisy167, assembly GCF_057707665.1. Classification (NCBI taxonomy): domain Bacteria; kingdom Bacillati; phylum Actinomycetota; class Actinomycetes; order Kitasatosporales; family Streptomycetaceae; genus Actinacidiphila; species Actinacidiphila sp. bgisy167. The sequence goes on from NZ_JBYIQP010000011.1 coordinate 100,314, forward strand.
GATGTACTCCGGCCGTCCCAGTACTCCAGCACGGTCTGGTAGGCCCGCCAGCCATCGGGCAACTTCGGGACCAGCGAGGTGGAGGGGTGGTTGTCGAGGAGCCCCCGGCGGGCGCCGGTGCGGGTCCTCGGCCTGGAAGCGGCTTCGGGATTAGTCAGGTCAATGAGTGGGCCGATCCAGCCCAGAGCGGCGGCCAGGTGCAGTAGGGCGCCGAGCGGGCCGGGCCCCTGCTTTCGCAGGAGGCGCGCCGAGACCGGTCGACGAGGGCGGACACATCAGATCCACCGGCACCCGCCGCTGGGCGGGCTCGCCCCACGCGAACGAAGGCTGCCCGAACGCACGGGTCGGCCGCCTCCTTGCGAGTTGCACTGAGAAGGCGTCAGCACGCTTCGGCGTGCGCCCATGACCAGGGTCGGCGGAGCGCGGGGACACACACGCCGCCGGTGGCCTCTGCCCGCCGGGCTCGCCATCGTCACCCCCTGAGCGCCACTCCTCGCCGCCCTGCGCCCCTCGCACCTGTGGCGGCGGCGACGCAGCTGCGCTCCCCACCGCCGAGTGGCCGGGCATCTTCCTCGCGGGCCGCGCGCACCAGCCGAGCGCCCAGGCCTGTTCCAAAAGGCCGCATTTGGCGAAACGGCTGGGCCTTCGAGGAGTCGGGCCGCTACGGCAACGAGACAGGCGGCGAGGGCGGCTTCGCCATCGCCGACAACGCCGCGTTCACGCCCCTCGACTCCCAGCTGATCAGCCCGTCCTACGACCTCACCGACGTGTCCGACCCCGAACTGGCCTTCAGCACGATGTACTTCGGGTACGCCGACGACGCGATCACGGTCGACGCCACGTCCGACGGCGGCGCCACCTGGAAGAGGGTGTGGAAGGCGCCCACGGGCTTCGCGGACCACGCGAAGGCCGAGATCCCGCTCACCGCGTTCGCCGGGAAGCCCGACGTACGGGTGCGTTTCCACCTCGTCACCGACGTCGGCTGGTACTGGGGCGTCGACGACGTCTTCGTCGGGCAGCGGGACTTCGACGCCACCCCCGGCGGCCTGGTCACCGGCCTGGTGACCGACGCCAACACCGGCAAGGGCCTGGTCGGCGCCACCGTCACCGCCAAGGACGACCCGCAGGTGACCGCGACCACCGTGGCCACCCCCGGCGATCCCGCGCTCGACGACGGCCTGTACCTGATGTTCTCGCCCGACCTGGGCAAGCACGACGTCACCGTGGCCAAGCCCCGCTACACGGCGCTGACCAGGACGGTCGACGTCGCGGCGGACAGCACCGTCGCCGTCTCCCACGCCCTCAAGGCCGGGCAGCTGACGATCCTCCCGGACTCCGTCGAGGCGTCCCTGGGCTGGGGCACGTCCGCCACGCGGAACCTGACGGTCAAGAACACCGGCGGCGCGCCCGCCACGGTCACGCTGGACGAGAGGTCCGGCGGCTTCCACCTCCAGGCCCTCGGCGGCGGCGCACCCCTGCAGACCGTGAAGGGGAGCTTCTCCCCGCACGCCAGCATGGCCGGCCCCGCCTCGGCCCGGCGCAAGGCCGCAACGACCGCCGCCGCGTCGGGCAGCGCCTGGCAGACCGGCCCCGACCTGCCGGAGAAGGTCCTCGGCAACGCCGTCGGCACCTCCGAGGGCAAGGTGTACTCCGCCTTCGGATTCAACGGGCTCGAGGTCACCAGCGCGATGTACGTCCTCGACCCGGTCGTCGGCACCTGGACGAAGAGGACTCCCGCGGAGGACGCCCGGGAGGCTCCCTCGGCCCAGTTCATCGACGGCAGGTTCTACGTCGTGGGCGGCTGGAAGCAGGGCATCAACCCCGAGACCGACCGCAAGCTGGAGATCTACGACCCCGACAACGACACCTGGAGCACCGGGGCGTCGGCGCCCGTCGCGTACGCCGGGCAGGGCAGCGCGGCCGTCGACGGCAAGCTGTACACGGTCGGCGGCTGCGACGAGCGGTGCGGCACCGCCGAGGCGTACGCCTACGACCCCGGAACCGACGCCTGGTCACGGATCGCGGACTACCCGGAGCCGACGTCCTGGGAGTCCGAGTCCTCCAGCACGCCGATCTGCTCGGCGGTGGAGAGCGCCGACTCCAGCTTCTCGTCGTCGCTGCCCGCGGCGGCCGCCGAGGCACGCAGGTCGGCGAAGCTCCGCAGCAGCACGTCGAGCAGGGTGGGCGGCACGTCCAGCTCGATCTGGTGGCGGCGCAGCAGTTCCTCGGTGCGGAAGCGGACGATCTCCGCCTCGCTCTTCTTGTTCGTCACGACGGGGATGCGGACGAAGTTGAAGCGCCGCTTGAGGTACGTGGGCCGGGGGCACCGCCGATCGCGTCCGGAAGGGCCGCCGGCATCGGCTGCCCCCCGTCCGCGCCCGTCCGACCCGCGGCGCCCTCGGCTCTCGCCCCTCAGCGCGGCGAGGGGAGACCGCCCCGTTGCGGCAGCGGCGCGGCGAAGTCCCAGCCGCGGGCGAGCAGCGCGTCCACGGCCGTCACGGCCGTCCGCAGGCGCTGCTCGTGCGGGCCGCTGAGCACCACGTACGGCAGGCCCCGGCGGTCCAGTTCGGTGCGGAAGCGGCCGGTCATCCAGGAACGCAGGTGCTCGCCGTCGCGCAGGCCGTCGTCCTCGAGGGGCACCCCGGTGTCGTCGGTGAGCAGCCACAGGTGCTGCCGGCACCGCTCGGCGACGGCTTCCACGCGCGGGTTGCGGCCGCCCATGTAGCGCTCGTGCCAGATGGTGGTGGCCATGGCGTCGGTGTCGCAGAACAGGACGGGCGAGCCGGTCCGCGCCGCGGCGTCCTCCTCTTCGAGCTGGCGTTCGGCGATGACCTCGAACTCTTCGGAGGACCAACTCACATCGTCGAACGCCGCGTCCGGTCGGGTGGCCAGCAGCCGCGCGTACTTCTCCTCGCTGTAGGTGCGCCCGTACTCGGGCACCCACCGCGTCGCCTCCCACACGCCTCCGCGCGACCGGTAGTGCTCGGCGAGGGCGCGGGCCATGGTGGTCGTGCCGGTGGACTCGGCGCCGACGACGACCACCCGGCGGGCCAGGGCCGCCCGCACCGGCGCGGCCAGGTGGCGCCAGCAGGCGACGGGGTCCTCGCGGACGGCGGTCCCGGAGACGGGATGAGCGGTACGGCGCAGATCGACCGTCACCGGCACCGCGCCGAACCGGCGGCCGAGTTCGAGGCCGTACGGCTCGGAGGTGAAGACGGCGTCGACGGGCTCGGGGACCGCCGCCTTGAAGACGGCCATGTGGGCGTCCCAGACATCGGGGTCGGTGTAGTCGACGGGTATCTCGTCCACGGCGCCGACGATGTCGATGCCCGCCTCCGGGTGCACCTCGCGCATCCAGGCCACGCGGTCCGCGAGCGGGATCGACTCGACGGCGGAGGCGCAGACCAGCACGGTGAGGCGGCGGCACCGCGCGGCGGCGGTGCGGACGAGGTGGTGGTGGCCGGCGTGCGGCGGGTAGAACTTGCCCAGCACCAGCCCGTGGTCGAACTCGCTCACGCCACCGCCTCCGTCCGGACCGCCGGGCCTGCCGCGCGGGTCGCCGCCTCGGCCCGCCAGCCGCGCAGGCCGGCCAGGCACAGCAGCAGGAAGCCTGCGTAGAGGACCGAGGTGAGGTAGAGGCCCTTGTGGGCGTACAGCGGGATGTAGACGAGGTCGGCGGAGATCCAGAGGTACCAGGACTCGATCTTCTTCCGGCACTGGCCGTAGGTGGCGGCCAGCGACAGCGCGGTGGTGAGCGCGTCCCAGAAGGGCACCGTGGAGTCGGTGAAGCGGTCCAGCCCGAGGGTCAGCAGCACGGTGGCGACCGCCGTGACGGGGGCCAGCACTGCCCACGTACGGGGGCCGGTACGGCTGATCGGCAGCCGCCCTGCGCCTGATCCCGCGGCGGCCCAGGACCACCATCCGTACGCCGCCAGCACCACGTAGACGACCTGCAGGGCGGCGTCCGCGTAGAGCCCGGCGCCGGCGAAGAGCAGGATGAAGAAGAGGTTGTTGGCGATGCCGACGGGCCAGTTGGCGATGTGCCGGCGGGCCACGAGCCACACGCACAGCGCTCCGCTGCCGAACCCGAGTACCTCGACCCAGCTGACGGGGGTGTCCAGCAGCGTGAACAGCGGCTGCTGAAGGGGGGCGAGCACATCCGCGAGAGACACGCGGCGACCTCCTATAAGTGTCACCCTGACGATAAAGGCGGCGGGGTGGGCGGGGCAAGGGGATTTCCGCGGAGGCGGCGGCGCCGTTGACGCCGGAGGGGTCCACGGCCGACTGCGGGCGGCGTGGGTCGCCCCGCACCGACGTGGACCCGCCCGCACCGACGTGGACCCGCCCGCGCCGACGTGGACCCGCCCGCACCGACGTATCCCTACGTCGGCAACCCGCCGATGCGCCCCGCCCCGGGCGTCCGACAGGATGACCCCCGTGACCTTCCTCCCCGGTACCCCTGCCCGCGCCGTCGACACGAGAGGGATCCGCACGGCGGCGGCCGCTGCGGCGATCGTCACCGTCGGCGCCGGGCTGGGGTTGCGCGCCATCGCGGCGGGCAGCGCGGCCAAGTACGGCGGGGATGCGCTCTACACCGTCCTGGTGCTCGCCCTCGTCGTCCTCGCCGCGCCACGGCTCGCGCCCCTCAAGGCCGCCGCGACAGCACTGGCGTTCAGTTGCGGCGTCGAGTTCCTGCAGCTCAGCTATGTGCCGGCGGAGTTGTCCCGGCGCAGTACCATCGCCCGCCTCGTGCTCGGCTCCACCTTCAACGCACCCGACCTGCTCTGGTACGCCGTCGGCGCGGCGGCGGGCTGTCTCGCCCACACCGCCGTGCGCGCCCTCCTGTCACGATCGCGGGCGCCGCTGACGCCACGGCCGACGCCCTCCCGGCCCGGCGGGCAGCCGGGCTGACGACCCGCGGCGCGCCCCCGGGCTCAGCGTCCCGCCGCGAGCCGCACCGCCAACTCCCTTGCCGAGGAGGGGACTCCGCGCACCCGCTCGCCGTACTGCGGGTGCGCCTCGTCGAGAGCGGGGACCAGTGGCCGGGACCGTTCCGCGGGGACGCGTTCCAGCACCGTGGTGCCCGTCTCCGCCTCGAGGGCGGGGGCGTAGCCGGCGGCGCGCAGGGCGGCGAGGGTCTCCTCCGGGGGCGCCGTGGAGATCAACACGGTCGGCGCGATCTTCCGCAGGCCCAGTTTGGCGAGGCCGCGCGTCTTCGCGACCTCCTCGATCAGGGACGTGTCCTCGGAGCGGACGCAGCACGCCGAACGCACCACCCGCAGCCGCCCGTGGGTGCGGGCGACGTCCTTGACCGTGTACGTCAGCGGCTGCGGGAGTTCCGTCCCCGGTCGGCGGACGGCGGACAGGCGGTCGAGGATCTCTTCGGCGTCCCATCCCGCGTCGAACGCCCGGCGCAAGGAGGCGGGGGTGATGCGCCAGACCACGGCGTGCCCCTCGGACTCGATGTCGCCGACCGCGGACAGCAGCGCCGCCAGGTCGGGCGCGGGCGTGCCGGTGACCGTCGCCGTCGAGTCGGCCTGGAACCGGGCCGTGGTGCTCGGCGGCGGCAGCATCGCGCGCAGCGCCTCGCGCAGCGTGGCGACCGCCTTGGCCAGGGCGGGGCGCTCGGCCAGGCCCTTCCCCAGCCGGTCGGCGCCTTCCGCGGCCGGGTCGGCGTCCGTGCCGGGCACGGCCGGGTAGTGGCGGGCGGCCCCGGCGTCCAGGAGTCCGACGACCGCGCGGCCGGCTTCGGTGAGCGCGCCCCGCACCACCAGGCCCAGCAGTTCCGCCTCGGCCACCGTGGCCTCGAGCATGCCTTCCAGTTCCTCGTTCTCATAGGGGCCCAGCAGCACCGGATGGAACCAGACGGCGCGCTCGAGGAGTTCCTCGCGTGCTTCGTCCCCGGCGGCGAGCCCGCGGCCTTCCGGCAGCGTCGCGAGCGCCTTCAGGACGCCGTGCCGCAGCGGCGCCGCGTACGGGTCCTGGGGACTGACCAGCGCCACCGGGGTCTCGTCCGCCTCCGGCCAGTAGGTGAACACCTCGGGCACGACGGCCCAGGTGGCCGCCAGCGGCAGCAGCTTCCCGGCGGGGGTGGCGGCCGCCCAGGCGTCGTAGCGCTCGCTGGGCAGCAGCCGCGTCGGCGGCTTCGCCGCGGGGGGTTGGCGGCGCCCCCTGCCGCGGGCGGCGGGTTGCTCCTCCTCGGCCTTGGGGGCGGCGAGGCCCGCGTTCACCGCGAGGTCGAGCCACAACCGGGTGTGCTCCTCGCTCGTCCCGGCCGCCTTGGCCAGTCTCCTGGTCTCGCGCACCGCGATCCCGCCCGCCTTGCGCACCGCCACGGGCTGCGCGGCGAGTTCCCGCAGCACCAGTTCCACCCGCCACGCCGCGGCCGCGGCGGCCACCGCGCCCTGGCCCGCCCAGTCCCGGGGCAGCGGCGCAACGCACGTCAGCGGTTCGGGATCCAGGCTCGGCACGGGCGCGGGCTGCTGCCCGCGCAGGGCGCGGCCCACCTCGTACGGCAGCTCCACCAGGTCCTGCCCGACCGGCACCACCATGCCGCGTTCCGCGAGCCAGTCGGTGCCCTCGTCGCCGCTGCCGCCCCCACGGAAGACGTACTTGTCGTCCGGCCCCGCGTAACCGCCGTACCGGGAGACGAAGCAGTGCGTGCGCAGCAGCGGGGGGCCCTCCAGCATGTGCCCGAGCAGTTCGTGGGCCGCCGCCGGGGCGCCGGCGACCAGTTCCCGTACCCGGTCGCCGTCCGCGAGCAGCGCTCCGATCGCCTTCTGCGCGTCCGCGCGGGTGCTCAGCCCGATGCCGAGGACGGCGGCGATCCGCTTGATCTCCGGCGCGTTGTACGCCCGGGTGAGCAGCGTGTCGACCGGCCTTCCGTAGCCGTCCATCCGGGCCGACAGTGCGTGCACCCGGGAGGGCAGCGCCAACTGGCCGGGCGGCGCCGGAAGCAGCAGGGCCCGCTCCCGCAGCCGTTCCAGGGCTCGGGACGTCCTCTCGCGGGGCGTGCCGCCCTGTTCCAGCCAGTCCAGCAGCTCGGACTCGGGCACCATCCGGGTGTAGGGGTCGACCGGCGGCGGCGCCGGGCGCCAGGCGTAGGCCTGCCGCCCGGCGTCGGGTGCCGGCCCGTACCTCTCCAGGGCGCGGGCCGCCACGCACGCGAGCAACTGCGCCTCACCGCCCGTTCCGGCGGCGACGGCCCGCTCCACGGACTCGTCGGTGAGCAGGTGCTCCGCGAGGTGCCGGAACGTGGCCATCGGCATGTAGCCGGCGGCCTGCGGCAGTTCGCGCTCTTCCAGCAGGGCGGTCAGACGCTCGGCGGAGAGTCCGGCGAGCCACTTCTCCAGGGCGGTACGTGTATCCACCCCGCGAGCCTAGAACACCCCGGGTCTCCCCCGGGGGCTGCCCGGAACGATCTCACTCCTCAAGGGCGTCAGAACGAGGCGCGGCCCCGCGGCACGGTCTGCCGCCGTGTCGCGGGGCCGCGCCCCGCGGTGGCCGCTCGGGGTCCCAGGCGCCCGGTGGCTACGTTCAAGGGGAGGCCTCCACGCTCACTGCGGACAGATCTCCTCGGACTCGACGACGTTGTCGCCCGTGAAGATCTTGACTCTGTGGTCGAGGATGTCGGCGAGTCACACGGCTATCCGTCGGCGGGTGCCGACAGCAGGATGTCGGTGCTGTACGCCCCAGTCCTGTGTGTGGGCGATCTTCTCTCGGCGGCCTGCCGGGTCGCGGTGGTGACGGCGACGTCGCGCCCGACGGTGGACGCCGCCAGTCGCGACGACCTGCCCGCGACTTCGTGGTGCGCTCAGCGCGAGGCGGGGCCGAAGTCGGCGCCGCCGCGGCACTCCGGGGGAAGGAGCTGCCGCGGCGCCGCCGTGGGCTGTCAGGACGACATGGTCGGCGGGCAGACTTGCACCGCGGAATTCGCGTCGGCCGACATCTGGATGTGAAGGCTGCGGCGAAGGGACGCGACGCCGGCTTGAACGGCTTGGATGGCCGCGGGGATCATGTGGACCGGGGTGGAATGGACCTTCACATGGATCACCGAGGCCGGATCGCTGAGGGTCGCCTCGGGGAGCCGGCCTCTGATGCCCGTCACCAGTGCTTCCGCCGCCACGGTGGGATGCGCCAGCCTCCTGGGGTAGTCGGCGTGGGTCGGCTCGTCGACCCCGAGCAGTTCCCACAGAGGGAGGGGGTTGGACGCGGTTCCCCAATCGACCACCGCATCGGGGACGATCACGGTGTCGTCCTCGCGCGGAGTCGGCGTCAGGACTTCCGCCCCGGCCTGGTCCGGCAGGAACACGGACTCCGTCGTGTCCAGGGCCGTCGTGACCCGGGCCGACGTGTCCCGAACCGAAGTGACCCGGGCCGACGTGTCCCGAACCGACGTGTCCCGAACCGATGTACCCGTCATCGACGTTTCCAGCCCGGCTGCCGCCGAGGCCAGGTACGGCGACGTCCGTCCCTCCCGCAGCGTCGACCTCGGCTCGTTCAGGAACGCCGGAGGCGCCTCCAGGAACCTCCGCTGCCGGTCCTCCTGCCGGCGCCCTGGGCGGGTGTCGTCGATCCGGACCTCGGGTATGGACGGCTGCTCCCGCGTCCCCTCCAGGGAACCGGCAGCCGGATCCCTCTCCAGGGGAGAGCGATCCGGCTTCTCCTCCTCCGCCTCCCGCAGGCCGGACTCCGCCACAGGGGCCAGATGAATCCTCTCCTGGTCGAGCGTGTTCGCCCGCAGGTCATTGATCACGGCCACGGCCGCGTCGATGGTGAAACCAGGCGCCGTGGAAGCGGCGACGTTCCCGGTACCCCGTGCCAGTGCGCGGAGTTCGCTCAACTGCGTCTCGGCCAGGCGCTTGAGCCGGCCGGCTTCCTCGTAGCGCGTGTTCAGCGCGGTGGTGTACGCCCTGGCACGTCTGTCCTCCTCGAACGCCCGCCGCATCCGCGCGGTCTCCGTGTCCTCGCCGGTCGACACACGGCGCAGATCGAGTACGGCGTCCCGCGCTCGGCGGTTCGCTTCCGGACGCAATGCGTCCACTTGCTCCTGATGGGAACGCCACCGCCGGGCCTGCTCATGCGCCGAGTCGATCAGTTCCGGCAGGCGCTCGTCGAGCGTGTGCAGGGTATGGCGCCGTTGGCCCAGTTCGGCGACCACCGCGGTCGAGAAGTCGTACAGGTCGTTCCAGGATGTTCGGTAGATCCGCACCATGTCTTCCTGGCCCAGCCCGTAGACCTCGGCCGCCGCCCGGGTCTCCGGGGAGAGCAGACCCGCGTCCGCGGCCATGTCCACGGTCAACGACGTCTCGTCGAACGTCGTGGGGTCGAAGTCGTGGACGCGTCCGGTCCGTGTGATCCAGTACTGCCGGCTGCCGCCCGTCGGCACCTGCACGTCGAGCCGTACGGGCACGTCCAGTTCGTGTGCGAGATCCCGGGCGAGGTAGGCCGGCTCCAGATTCAGGTACGCCACCGTCGCGGGCATCTCGACGGGCCGCAGCGGCTTCCCGGCATCCGCGTTCCTGCGCTCGAGGATCGTGTTGACCTCGCGGACGATGTCGTGGACGGCAGCCGGCACGTCCTGGACCTCGGCGGGAATCGCGGGGAAGTCCGCGCTCCACTGCGTCCACCGCGCCTGGGTGGCCGTCGGGATTCCGTCGGCTCCGGCGTCCGGGCTGACCATGCGGAGCGCCCACGTGACGGTGTCGCGGAACGCCTCGACCGCCATGGCCGCGGGGTCGTATCGCAGGACCAGCGCGTGCGCCGGGGACTGGAGGGTGCCGGGCAGTGCGCGGGCCACGTGCCGGTAGAGGCGGTGGGGCTCGACGTCACCCCGGCGTCCCGCGCTGATCACCAGGGGCGTCAGGTTCACGACCGGTGCGCGCTCCAGCAGCGGCCATGGCGTCTCCGTGTGGTCGAGCTCCCGCCTGCGCCGGTCGATCCGCGCGCGCAGTTCCTCGATCTCGCCCTGGTGCATCGTCAGGTACAGGTCACCGGTGATCGGGTCGCTGAGGAACGTGCCCTTCAGTTTGCTCCCGGAGCCCATGAGGTGCTTGTGGTACTTCACCAGCTGCGCGCGGAACTTGCCCTGCACCCTCACCAGGGAGGACGGGCCGAGCATCTTCACATGCTGTTCGCGCCGTGCGTTCTGGGCCAGAGAAGCCCCGATGTTGTGGCTGTTGCCGCGGGTGCCGGTGCTGGCCGGCGACCCGTTCAGCGAGATGGCGGGATCGGTGGTGTGGACGTTCCCCGCGGCGCCGCCGGTCAGAGCGACCGTCGCCTCCCAGCGGTTGCTGCTCGCGAAGGCCGAGGTTCCGCTCTGGTGCTTGTGGTAGCTGCCGGGCCCCGTGCCGGCGATCGGACCCAGCACTTCGAGGTTGTACAGATCGCCCCGCAGTCTGAGGTCGAACCGGTCCGAGGAGTGCCCGGGTATGAAGGCGCCGCGGAGGAGTTCGTACGTTCCTTCTCTGCTCGCGGTCTCGATCACATGCTTGGGCAGGTGCTCGCGGGAGAACAGGGGGCGCAGGACGGGGCTGGTACGTACCGCCTCGCCGCTCGCCTCGCTCCCGTAGGCCTTGACGAACATGTCCATCACGATCGGGAGCGCGCGGTCCAGCAGGCCGCCCGCGATGTGGGTGTCCGGCGGCAGCGCCGGCAGCGGCGTCAGGTCGCGGGCACGTCGCGGGCCGGGCACCGGGGCCTCGAACTCGCCCAGGCCCTTCGGCACCTGGAGGACGAGGCTGCCGGAGACGACGGTCTGCTGCGGGATCGAACGCTGCGGGTCCCGCTTGCGGTACAGCTCGGCCAACTTGTTGTTCAGCCAGCGTCCCGCCATGTTGATCCGCCGGGTCGTGACGGTCAGTTCGTGTTGGTACGCGACCAGGTAGTGGCCGTCCCAGGAGTAGACGGTGCGCTCGCTGATCTCGCTATCGGACTCGTTCACTCCACGGTGATGACTCTCCGTGAAAGCGAGGGACGCCCCACCGGAGGGGTGCTGACCAGCCGCATTGAGCTTGCCGACGGTGAAACCGAGCCCGCCGTCCCTCGATGTCCCCCTGGACTTGGCCGCGTACTCGTGCGTGTAGTTCTCCAGGCCGGTCGCGGGCACGAAGTCGCGCACCTCGGGGGCGGAGGTCAACCGGTCCTGGAGATGGATCTCCACCACGTCCGCCAGGAGCCACCCGATCGGGTTGACCAGGAACAGCCGGTGGCCGTTCCCCGAGATCATGTCCTCCCACAGGGCCTGGTCGCGGCCGTCGGCGAACATCGCCTGGAGGGCGTTGACGCCGAGTTGCAACCGCCCGATCAGGCGCCCGTCCTCGGTCCGCACTTCGGGACTCGACGACAGCAGTCCGGGAGCCGTCCGCTCCACCGTCCTGCGCACGATCTCGTAGGTGGAGTCGCCCCCCTTGTACGTGAGGGAGTGGACTCCGGAGTGGCCGAAGATGTTGCCGTCGGGATTTCCCGTCAGCAGGTACTCCGGGAGGCGTACCGGGTCCCCCGGCCTTCGGGGGTCGTGCAGATCGTGCTCGAAGACCGCGTTGAAGCGGTGCCTTCGCGCCGCGTCGAGGATCGGCGACGCGCCCTCGCTGTGCAGTCGCGCCAGGATGCGAGCCGCGTCACGGATGTCGGTGAGTACCGGCGCGTCGGCGGCGGACTGCTCTTTCCAGCGGACCAGCACGCCCGCCATCGTGCTGCCCGACAGTCGCAGCTCGTGGTCCTTCCAGCGCCGCAACACGCTTTTGAGCTGGTCCTCCGGTAACGGTACGATTTTGTCCGCGTACTGCAGCAGCGCCTCGGGTTCGGACAGCAGATAGAGCATGGTCCGGCCGGGCACGTCCGCCGATCCCCTGCGCCGCGAGGACGGCAGCAGCTTTCCGTGCTTCTCCTCGCTGCCCCTGACGTGGAAGGTGACCGTGGTACTGAAGACGTAGGCACGGTTGAAGTCGAGCTGGATGAGTTCCTTGCCCGCGGTGCGGACGTCGCTGGAGTTCCGGTTCCCCTGCCACCGGCGTGAGCCGGAGACCCCGCCCTGGAGGGAGACGCCGGGGTGGGACGCGAGCGCATCGCCCACGCTGACGTCGAGCGTCGTCCAGCTCACTCCGGCGCTGCTGCGCTCGGAGGTGCCCACGCTGGTCAGGCCGAGCTTGATGATGCCCCGCACGAATTCGCTGGTGGTGGCGGCCTCGAAACGGGACGGCCCCATGGTCATGTTCATGGCCACCTGTCCGAAGACGGACCGACCCAGGAACCGGGAGTCGAAGAAGGAGTCGTCGTGCTGCTGGTTGTTGGCCATCTCCTTGACGTGCGCACGGGCGAGAACACCGCTGGTGAGCGCGCTGATCTCCAGATCCGCGGTGCCGTTCGGGCCGGTCATGTCCGGCAGGATCCCCGCGACCGCGGGCCGCAGCCCCGTGGAGTCGAGGTAGTACACGACAGCGTTGGCCAGCGTCTGCGGCGGGGTGGTCCGCACGGTGGCCGGGTCCTCGTAGGACTGGTGGTCGATCGGCAGCAGATGCGCCGTGGCGACCTGATCGGGGAAGTGTGCGCGCGCCGGGCGGCGGGGAGGCGTGCTGAGGCGGCCTGCGAGACTCGAATGCTCGTACTCGATGGTCACGGAGTACGAACTGGTCACCTCGAACACCTCGGACGTGCCCGAGTACTCCAGGAGTTCCGGCCGGTTGGTGAAGGTCCCCACCTCCTGGCCGGCGCCCACCTCGCGCCACACGCCCCCTCCGGTGGCACCCCCGCGCAGCTGTCGAGCGATGCCCTTGAAAGTCGCGCCGATTCCGATCCGTCGGCTGCCGGCGGAGCCGAAGGACACGCCCCCGCCGCTCATACTCAGGTTGACCAGGTGGTATTCGTCGGTGCTGCCGACGTGTCGCGGGGGCTTGTCCTCCGCTTTGCCGGCTGTGACGGTGATTTTGGCCGCGTCCACATCGACGTCAACGCCCATGGTGCCGGTCGGCAGGCGCAGCGTGAAGGTCACTCCGTCCTGGTGGAGCTGGTCGAAGTGCGCCTCCAGCCCGCGCCTGGAGATGACGTTGTCGAGCCGCTCCCTGTTGTCCATCTGAGCCTCGAACATGTTCCCGTGCGACCACCACCCCCGGCCACGCATCGGTTCGCGCTCGGAGGCCGGCAGGAAACCGCGCCGTGTCAGCTCTCGCTCGATCCAACTCTTGATCTGCCGAACCGTGTCGTCTGCGACGTCGACCAGTCCCATGCCGATGCCCTTGCCCTCCGTCACGTACGAGGGCGGGGTGCGGACCCGGTCCGGTGCTCTGCGTACGTCGCGGAGCGACGCCGGCTCGTACGGCACCACATCGGGCAGGCCCGGGGCGCTCTTCGTGCGTGGCAGGGCGGGCACGGCTTCACTGTCGATCGTGAGTTGGTGCTTGTACGCCAGCCCTTCCGTTGTCCGAACGAGCGCCCGGCTCACGACGACTGGTGTTTCGACGGATTCCTGTCCGGGGACCGACGTCACGGCGACGTAGGAGGTGCGGAGAGCGTGGGTACCTGTCGGCACCGCCGAACGCGGCACCAGCACCGCCAGGCCGGATCGATCGGCCCGGAGCGAGTCCTCGGAGGACCAGGTCATGTCGGCGTTCAGGCCGACGCCCAAGCCCAGATCGGGGTGGAGCTGGGAGGGCACCAGGCTGAACTCGGCGGGTGTCACCTGCACCGAGCTGGAATGGGAGATGCTCTGGGAACCGCCGGTGACCGTCACCGCCGTACGCACGTTCTCGATGTGGGCCTGCTTGTCGGTGGCTCCCACCCGGCGTGCCGGCTCCGCGTCGCCGTCCATGCGCCGGGCGCGCACGGAGACGGTGGCGATCGTGCGGCCATACTTGTCGCGTAGACGGAACGGGTAACCGCCGCTGTTGTTGATCGCGTCGTCCAGATGGGCGTCCAGCTTCTGGATCCTCTGGAGCAGCTCGTTCCGCTCCGTCGAGCCCATCCGCAGCACCACTCCCTGCGACTCCAGCGCGCCGGTGACGGCGTCGAAGAGCACGGGGATGTTGGTGAGCCCGGAGGCGAAGTAGGTGGACGGGAGACGGTGCGCGTCGTCGCCGGCGGCGCGCTGGTCGATGCGCACCTGGGCCGGCGCCTTCTGCAGATAGTGGTTCGGCACCACCAGCATCAAGCTCTCGGTGATCCGGTCCTGCGCGACCACCGTCGGTGCGATCTCCTCCCAGCGCTGAGCGACGTTGGTGCGCACGCGCATCGACCACCGGGGCCGGTAGGAGAGCAGAGTGGCGGCACCTCGGTTGTCCTCGACGTGGCCTCCTTCGGTGAAGTCGGAGACGCCGCTGCGGCGTGAGAAGGAGTTCGCCACACCGGACACACCGACCCCGCCACGGAAGACGTTGAACACGGGAACGGGGGTACCCACCCCGAACGACAGGAAGATCGCGCCGCGGGTGGCGCCGGTCGTGCCGGAGTGGTCCTGCGATCCCGAGCCGGTGAGATATGAGGCGTTGATCGTCCCCTTGACGACGAACGGCTCCTCCTGTCCGGGTGACGCCGCGGCGCCGGTGCGACCGGCGGGCGTGACGCCCTCGATGTGCGGGAGCTCCTCGGGGATGGTCTCGAGGGTCGAGGGGCGGTCGTAGGAACCGGAGGAGCGTTCCACGAGCCGCGGCTCGACCGCGTCCAGGGTGAAGAGGACCTCGGCCGGCCCCAGCGGGACCTGGAGCCCGGTGACGTCGTGGCCCTGCTCGCCGGGCGCTGCGCTCGGCTCGCCGGGCACCAGGTAGCGGTAGTTGCTGAACAGGCGGTGCGGCAGGCGGTCCCAGTCGAGGTCGGAGACCTCACCGGCCCGGTCGCCCAGGATGTCACGCAAGGTGGCCACCACGGCACCAGTGTTCGGCAGCGCGGCCCTGGGCACTCCGATGCTGCGGATCAGCGGATCCAGCTCCAGCACCTCCGGCACGGACGGACCGGGCGTGAGGTCCTCGGTGCCGCTGCGCTCCAGGTCGACAATGGTGTCGGGAACCAGGGCGTCGGTCCCTTCGGTCCCGAGTCCTTCGAGGTGCGCCAGGAGAGGAGGCAGCACGGAGGTCCCCGGCTGCAACCCCCGGTCGGCGACGGGCGTCCCTTCCGGCAGGCCAGGGGTAAAGACGCGGAAGGTTGCCGGGGGATCCTCGGCGTCCTCCAGGTCCGTTTCGGGGAGTGGGCCGGGCCGGACCACGCGGTGGCGCCGGTCGACGAAGCCGCCGTAACGGCTTGCCTCCACGGGGCCACCCAGTTCGGCGGCGAGGACGGGCGCCAGGCGGTCACCGTCCGGCATCATCAGCACGGGGGTGCGGCCGGCGGCGACCGGTGACTGAAGCGCCGCGGCGAGGGCGGCCGGGGACACCATGCGGTCCCCGGAGACGAACCCGTCGCCCTGTACCTCGCCGAATACGTAGAATGAGGCGTGGGTTTCCGCCAGTTGGCGCAACACCGTGAGAGATTGCGCGTCCCCGGCATCCACCTGATGAGCCGAACGCGGTATCCACATCGCCAGCGGGTCCCCGCTCGCGTCGTGCGCCATGCGCACGTCGTCCAGGAACCGCTCCACCGGGATCGGCTCCGCTTCCCGCGGCACCGTCCGCAGTTGCGATCTAGTCGACCGCGACTCCGGCGGCGTGGTCAACGGCTCCTCCAGCGAGGTGTGCGCCTCCTTCGCAAGGGAAAGCCCCTCGTACAACGGGGCATGCGGCTCGTTCAGCAGGTCCGGCGGGTTGGACACCAGGTTCTGCGGGTGCGCTGCCGAGTCCTGCACTGTCGCCCCGCTCACCACTGACTCATCGCGCGCAGCGTCGAGGCCGGAGGTGACCGTGAGGTCCTCACTCGCGCCCGTGATGGCTGTGAAACGCGCGTGAAACTCTTGCTGGGCTAGATTGAGAGCCTCGGTCACGCTGGCTGCCAGCTGCAGGCCCGTCATCCGCCGGGGCATGTCGTTGAGGAAGCGAATGTCGGTGACCCCGCTCTGGGTTCCGAGGACGACCTCGACGGACTGGTCGACGGACGTGGCGGTCACGGCCAGGGCGGCCAGGCGGTCCCGGGTCGTGACCAGCGACCGCCGGGCGCTCATGCACTCCGCCAGCTGCGCCTCGAGGCGTTCGCGCACGCCGCCGTCCTTCATATCTCCTCCACGTTGAGTCGATACCTCGCCTGCCGCGCCCTGTGGGCACAGTGGGCTCGCGCTCCGCTCCCGCAGTGCACCGCGCACGACCCTGCGTCGAGTCGTTCACCTACGTCAACAGTCGGGAAAAAATTCGTGGAGATGTTGTCGGTCTATCAGGCAGAAGAAGCTTCACTCGCATGCTTCGGCTGCCCGCGCGGCCGGCTCACGTGACGCAGCCGGCCATCCCGGAATGAGGAGCGCCGGAGAGGCGGCCGGTGGCAGTGGCGGCGGCTTGCTCTGGATTCCTGGCCGGTGTGGCGCGGAAATTCATGTTCATGGCACCGCGGTTCTATCGCGGGCCGCGGCGCTGACTGGAGATCCACAGGGAAGTGGGCACCCTGTCGCCGGTGTGCCGTGCGGAGC